>NZ_JBHWCL010000206.1:0-14027 GCF_042735125.1 Kitasatospora sp. NPDC059599
CGGCCCGCCGTGGTCGGGCAACCCCGACCAGGGAGTCTCGACCTACCTGTCATGACCGTGCCCCCCGATCCGGCTGGAATGAAGGCGTGCCGAAACGACTGGTGGGAGCATCGATGACGACGACCCGGCCCGGATCCAAGGGAGTTGTGCCGTCCGGCGGTCGCGCCGGACGGCGCGCGCTCGGGACCGCCGGCTGGCTCGGCGCGGCCGGCTTCGCGACCGCCCTCGCCACCCTCTCCACCCTGACGCCGCACCGCGTCTGGGGCTGGTGCGCCGCCGCCGGCTACCTGGCGGCGGCGCTCGCCGGCGGGCTGCCGACCCGCCGGCGGCGCGCACTGTCCGTCGGCCTTGCGCTGGCCGGCGCCGTCCTGGTCCCGCTCACCGCCCTGCTGGCGACCGGTCGGGCCCAGAGCGAGGCCCTGGTGATCGAACGCTCCGCCGCGACCCTGCTGCACGACGGCACGCCCTACCTCACCGACCCGCGGGACGTGACGGACTACAACCCGTACCTGCCCGGCATGACGCTGTTCGGCATGCCCGCCCGGTTGTTCGGCGACGGCTCCGCCCCCGCCCGGCTGGCCGGCGACCCCCGGCTGTGGTGCGCCGCCGCCCTGGTGGCCTGCCTGGTCGCCGCGCACGCCGTCCTTCGCCGCGGTGCGGCCCCGGCCGGCTCCGACCGCCCGCTCGGCGCCGGGCACGCGATCGCCGTCCTGGCCGCCTCCCCGCTGGTCGCGCTGCCACTGTGTGTCAGCGGCGTCGACCTTCCGCTCACCGGACTGCTCGCGCTCGCCCTCGCGCTCGCCGCCCGCCACCGGCCGGTCGCGGCCGGACTCGCCCTCGCCGCCGCCTGCTCCCTCAAGTGGACCGCCCTGCCCGCGGTCGCGGTCGCCGTCGCGCTGCTCGCGGCCGGACCGGGCCGCCGCGCCGCCGTCCGGTGCGCCGCCGTGTGGGCCGGCGGCACGCTCGCCCTGATCCTGCCCGCGCTCCTGGTCGCGCCCGGCCCGCTGGTCGAGCAGGTGCTCCTCTTCCCGACCGGGCGCGGCGCCGTCCCGACCCCCGCCACCAGCCCGATGCCGGGCCGGCTGCTCGCCGACCTGGGGCCGGCCGGCTGGGGCGCGGCCGTCCTGCTGCTGGTGTGCGGCGGGACGGCGGTGGCGGCCTCGCTGCTGGTCCGGCCGCCCCGGAGCCTGGTCGCCGCCGCCGACCGGCTCGCCACCGGCCTCTGCCTCGCCTTCCTGCTGGCCCCCGCGGGGCGGTTCGGCTACTTCGCCCTGCCGTTGCTCCTCGCCGTGTGGGCCCGGCTCGCCACCGGTCGGCCCCTCGGAGGCCCGGCGGCCGAGCCGCAGGCCCCGGCCGCCGCCGCCGGCCCGCGCCCACCCGAACCAACGCCGCACCACCGCCATCCGGCCCGTGCGCCGGGACCCGCCGTGTCTGCCGGACGCCGGGACCGAGACCGCCGGGACCAGCGCGGACACCCGCACCCACCTGTTCACCGCATGACACCCCCGGCACCCGCCGGGAGCCCGAGAAAGGCAGCCACGTGAGCACCACACTCATCGTCACCAACGACTTCCCGCCCCGCCAGGGCGGCATAGAGACCTTCGTGCACGCGATGGCCACCCGGGTGCCCGGCGACGACGTGGTCGTCTACACCTCCTCCGAACCCGGCGACGCCGCCTTCGACGCCCGCCTGCCGTTCCCGGTCGTCCGCGACCCCGCCCGCACCCTGCTGCCCACCCGCAGGGTCTCCGAGCGCGCCGCGCAGCTGGTCCGCGAACACGGCTGCGACCGCGTCTGGTTCGGCGCGGCGGCCCCGCTCGCCGCGATGGCACCGGCGCTGCGCCGGGCCGGCGTCCGACGGATCGTCGCCACCACCCACGGCCACGAGATCTGGTGGGCCCGGGTGCCCGGGACCCGCCGACTGCTGCGACGGGTCGGCGACGGCGTCGACGTGGTCACCTACCTCGGCGAGTACACCAGGGCCCGGATCGCCCCGGCGCTGGGCCCGCACGCCGGTCTCAGCCGGCTCGTGCCCGGCGTCGACCCGGCCGCCTTCCGGCCCGAACCGACCGCGGACCGCGGCCGGGCGGTCCGCGACCGGTACGGGCTGCGCGGCCGCAGGATCGTGCTGAGCGTGGCCCGCCTGGTGCCCCGCAAGGGCCAGGACATGCTGATCCGGTCCCTGCCGCTGATCCGCCGGGCCGTTCCGGAGGCCGCGCTGCTCATCGTCGGCCAGGGCCCCGACGAGCGGCGGCTGAGGAAGCTCGCCGCCCGCCTCCCGGCGGGCTCCGTGGTCTTCGTCGGCGGCCGCAGCCACGCCGAGACCCCCGCCTACTACGCGGCCGCCGACGTCTTCGCCATGCCCTGCCGCACCCGCCGGGCCGGGCTGGAGGCCGAGGGGCTCGGCATCGTCTACCTGGAGGCCGCGGCCAGCGGCCTGCCCGTCGTCGTCGGGAACTCCGGCGGCGCCCCCGACGCGGTGCTCGACGGCCGTACCGGTACCGTCGTCGACGGCCGGGACGTCCAGGCTGTCGCCGGGGCCGTCATCCGGCTGCTGACCACCGCTGAGGGCGCCGCGATGGGCCGCGAGGGCCGCCGCTGGGCCGCCCGCGAGTGGACCTGGGACAACTCCGCCGACCGCCTGACCCGGCTGCTCACCCCCGGTCCGGAGCACGCCGAACTCCGCTGACGCACCGGCGCACCGATACCCGATGCACCGTCACTCCGACGCGCCGTCACATCGGTGCGTCGTCACCCCGGTGCCGCCCGAGGTCCGCCCCCGCCGGACCGGTCCGCGGCTCCGGCGCGGGCCACCGCCCCTGCGGCGGTCGCCGACGGGACGCCCATGGGCAAACCCGTTCGAGAACGACGGGGTGGAGTACCTCGCCCTGGTCGACGACCAGGGCCGGCAGTCGCCGTGGCCCCCCGGCGGCCGGGGCCCCGAATTCGCGGACCCGAAGCCGCGGTCGTGGGCGTCGGCGTGGGCGCTCAGCCGTAGATCCGGGCGTAGAGGTCCCGGATCTGCTCGGCGGTGGGCACGACGGGGTTGTTGGCGGGCGAACCGGAGGCCAGGGCCTGCTCGGCCATGACGGGCGTCAGGCGGTCCCAGACGGCCCGGTCGATGCCGTAGACGCGGGGCGTGGGCACCTCCAGGTCGAGGCAGAGCTTGCGGAGGGCGTCGACGAGCTTGTCGGCAGCCGTGTCGTCGGCGTCCTCGGCGGTCGCGGCGCCCAGGGTGCGGGCGCAGTCGGCGTAGCGGGCGGGAGCTGCGTGGACGGAGAAGGCGGTCACCTCGGGGAACAGCATGGCGTTCGACAGGCCGTGGGCGACGTGGAAGTGGGCGCCGATCGGGCGGCTCATGCCGTGCACGAGTGCGACGCTGGAGTTCGAGAAGGCGATGCCGGCCTGGGTCGCGGCGAGCATCATGGCCTCGCGGGCCCGGGTGTCCGAGCCGTCCACGTACGCGCGGCGCAGGTGGCGGCCGATGGCGTCGATCGCGGCGAGGGCGAGGCTGTCGGTGAACGGGTTGGCCTTGCGGCTCACGTACGCCTCGACGGCGTGGGTGAGGGCGTCGATGCCGGTGTCGGCGGTGAGCCGCGGCGGCATCGAGAGGGTCAGGTCGACGTCGACGACGGAGGCCAGCGGCTGGAAGGCCGGGCCCAGGCACATCATCTTCTCGTCGGTGGCGCTGTCGGTGATGACGGTGACCTGGGTGGCCTCGGACCCGCTGCCGGCGGTGGTGGGGACGGCGATCACCGGGAGGGCGGGGCCGTGGTTGACCCGCGGTGCCTTGTAGTCGCGCATGTGGCCGCCCTGCACGCCGAGCAGGGCCAGGGCCTTGGCGCTGTCCATCGGGCTTCCTCCGCCGAATCCGACGACGGAGTCCGCTTCGTGCTCGCGCAGGGCCTTCAGGCCGGCGGTCAGTGAGGCGGTGGTCGGGTCGGGCACGGTGTCGGAGAACACCCGCGGGTGCAGGCCGGCCTCGTGCAGGATCGCCGTCAGGCGCTCCGCGGCGCCGGTCCCGACCAGGAACGCGTCCGTGACGAGCAGGGGGCGGCTCAGCCCCAGCCCCGCGAGGACGTCGCCCAACTCCTCGGCGGCGCCGGGCCCGACGCGCAGGATCCGGGGCAGGGAAAGGCTGGCAACCATGGAGGACCTCTCGACGGTGGGGGAGCGGCGGTCGGGGTGCTCCGGCCGGGGCGGGTTCGACTGTGACGCCCGCGAGTTGTGCGTTCAATCGCCAATCGCGCAGACGCGGTGTGCGGAAATGCAGATACCCTGCTCGGGTGCACTCCGGTTCCCGCCCGGTGGGTGGCGAGGATCCGGCCCCGCCGCCACTGCCGCCGTCCCCGCCGCCGACGGCGCCGCGCGCGGACCGCGGCGGCACGCTCGACCCGCGGCGGCTCCGCGCGGACGACCTCCGCTACCTGCTCGCGGTCGCCCGTACCGGGCGTCTGGTGGCCGCGGCCGACGCGCTCGGCGTGGACCACACCACCGTGTCCCGTCGCATCGGTGCGCTGGAACGGAGCCTCGGTGTGCGGCTGATGGAGCGCGGCGCGGAGGGCTGGGTCCTCACGGAGGCCGGCAGGGCCGTCGCGCAGAGCGCCCGCGCGATCGAGGACGCCCTGGTCCAGGTGGTCGACGTGGTCTCCGGCCAGGACGCGCCGTCCCTCCACGGCACCGTCCGGGTGAGCGCCCCGGACGGCTTCGGCACCCGCGTCGTCACCCCCGCGCTGGCCCGGCTGCGCCGCTACCATCCCGGACTGCAGGTCGAACTCGTCACCGCGACGAGGCAGCTGACCCTGCGCCCGGCCGGCTTCGACCTCGCCCTGGCGATCGGCCGGCCGCCGCGGAGCCGGCTGGTGACCGAGCACCTCACCGACTACGCGCTGGGGCTGTACGCCAGCGACGAGTACCTCGCGCGGTGCGGGTCGCCCGCGACGGTCGCCGACCTGCGGGACCACGCGCTGGTCTTCTACATCGAGTCGATGCTCCAGGTCGGGGACCTCGACATCGAACGCCACCTGCCCGGCATCACCCCCGCGTTCTCCTCGACGAACGTCTTCGCCCAGCTCGAAGCGGCCCGGCTGGGGGCCGGCATCGGCGTGCTGCCGGCCTTCCTCACCGGCCGGTCCGGGCTGCGGCGGCTGCTCGCTGCGGAGGTCGACATCCGGCTGCCGATCACCCTGGCCGTGCGGCGGGAGGCGGTCACCCACCCCGCCGTCCGGGCGGTGCGCGACGCCCTGCACCACGAGGTCGCCGACCGCGCCGCCGAACTGCTCCCGGAGTAGCCGGGCCGCGCGCCCGCCCGCGGCCCGACGGCGCAGCGGCGCAGCGGCGCACCCGGCCCCCGGAACGGCCGGTGCCGGCCTCCCCGCGAGCGGGGCGACCGGCACCGTCGGAGCGGGAAGCGTCACGGCAGCGGGATGCGCACCACCTGCGGGTCGTGGTCGCTGAGCTGTGCGCTGAACTCGCTGTTGATGTGGACGATGTCGTAGTCGTACGCCGTGGCCGCCAGGGCGCCGGAGATCAGGATGTGGTCCAGCACCTGCGAGTTGCCCTCGTACACGTAGGTGTAGCGCTCGGGCAGCGGCAGCGTGCGCGGCAGGTCGGTGAGCGAGCCGCCGGCGGTGAGGATGTCGGCGGTCTGCGAGAACTCGAAGTCGTTGAGGTCGCCGAGCACGATGACCGAGGCGTTCGGGTTCACGGCCAGGATCGAGTCGGTGAAGGACTTCACCGCGGTCGCCTGGTCGTGGCGCTGGTTCTCCGAGGGGCGGGCCGGCTGCTGGTAGCGGCCGAACAGGGGCTGGTCGCCGCCCTTGGAGTTGAAGTGGTTGGCGATCACGAAGACCGGCTTGCCGTTCCAGCGGAACTCGCCGGCCAGCGGCTTGCGGCTGGAGTTCCATGCCGCGTTCGCCGGGTCGATCCGCCCGGGGGAGTACGCCAACTGCGGTGTGCCGCCCGCGTTCACCACCGAGTCGGCGGTGGTGGACCCGGCGCCGGGGCGGTCGGTGAAGGACAGGCCGCGGTCGGTGCGGAACAGGAACACCTGGCGGATGTTGCCGCCGGGCTGCCCGCCGTCCTGGTCGTTGACCGGGTCGATCTCGCGGTAGGAGTACGCGGGGCCGCCGGCCGCCGTGATGGCCGCGGTGAGCTTGGTCAGCGTCTGGGTCGCGCTCACCGTGCCGTCGTCGGTGGCACCGCTGTTGTCCTGGATCTCCTCCAGGGCGACCAGGTCGGGTGCGCGCAGGTTGGTGACGATGCCGGCCGCGAGGCCGTCGAACTTGCTCTGCGGGTCGGAGGGGGCGAGGTTCTCCACGTTGAGGGTGGCGACGGCGAGCTGCCCGGCCGTCGGCGCGGCGGTGACCTCGGGGGCGGTGCCGCCGGGGGTGACCGTCGGGGTCGCCGTGACCTGGAGGGTGAAGTTGCCGAAGGCGTAGTCGAGCACGCCGACGGTGGGGCCGGTCAGCGTGTCGCCGACGTTCGCGGTCGGGGTGGGCGCGAGCGCCTTCCCGAGGACGACCCGCTCCGGGTTGCCGTCGTTCGCCTGCAGCAGGATGCCGCCCCGGTCGGTGCGGGTGGTGCTGCCCTGCGGGACGACCGGCACCTCGCCGTACGTGTTGGACGGGCCGACCACGGCGGCGTCGTCGATCTCGACCCGCATGCCCTCCAGGGACTCCCAGAAGTCCAGGCCGTCGGTGGCGGGCCGGTAGTTCCCCGCGGTCTCGACGTCGCCGGAGGTGACGCCGGAGACGACCGCGGACGGGGGTGTCCGCCCGCCCGGGCCGACCAGCGTGGCGGCGGGCAGCGGCGCGTTGTGGGCGACCACCGTGACGGTGGGCGCGGTGAGTTCGGTGATCGACAGGTTGGTGGTGCCGCCGGTACCGCCCGGGCGGTACTGGCTGACGGTGGCGCTCACCGTGACCGAGTCGCCGACCGCGACCGACGGCGCGCCCGTGGTGTAGACGTAGACGCCCTCGCTGGTGCCGGGGTCGTTGTCGGGCTGCGGGTCCTGGTACCAGAACCCGTTGGGGCCGACCGCCGTCACCACGCCGGGCACCGCGCTGACCGCGCTGCCGGTCAGCGGGGAGGTGCGGGCGGCGCCCTGGATGTCGTGGATGCGGGTGCCGCCGGTGCCGCCGCCCCCGCCGGTCGAGGAGGAGTTGCGCGGCGCGGGCGCGCCGATCGCGAAGTCCGCGGCGTTGTCGTCGGTGTCGGTGGCGCCGCCGCCCGCGCGCAGGGCCGCGGTGGAGTTCGACAGGTTGCCGGTCGGCGAGCCCTCGGCGGAGCCGGCGCTGCTGCCGTACCCGACGAAGTCCTTCACACCGGGCAGGCCCGCGCAGCCAGAACTGCAGGTCAGCACCGTTCCGTTGGTGACGAGGGCGACCTTTCCGGAGGTCGCCGACATGGCGGTCGTGCCGGTGGCGTCGGCCGTCGGCAGCGCGGCGCCCGTCCCGGCCCCGGCGGCCTCCTGGACGAGGAAGTAGTGGCCGGGCGCGATCGTGCCGGAGAGGGTGGTCCGCGACCAGCTCGAACCGGCGGCCGAGGCGTACTGCACCGTCCAGCCGGTCACGGACACCGGTGTGGTGCCGCGGTTGTACAGCTCGACGAAGTCGTTGGCGTACGGGGCACCGGAGTTGCCACCGCCGCCGTACACCTGGCTGATCACGACGTCGGGCGACGCCGCCTGCGCCACGCCGCCGGGCAGCGCCACCAGCGCCGCCACCACGGCCGCGGCGGAGGCCGCCGCCGACGCCCGGCGGCGCACGCGCGGCGCTCTCGGGTTGGTCCGGGGAATCGGGGTGCTCCGCATGGGGCTTACCTCCTGACCACCGTCCGGGCTCGTGGCCCGGCGGTGTGACCACGGATGGGAAAGGTCGGGCGCTGAGGTTGTAGCAGCGCCACCAGATCCCTACCGTCCGTGCCGGGCGACTGCCAGACGTACGGCGGAAGAACGTTTCTACGCGCGACAAGTGGGTGGACGGCCTCCGGATGCCCGGATGCCCGGATGCCCGGATGCCCGGATGCCCGGATGCCCGGATGCCCGGATGCCCGGGCGAACGGCCGGGAGCGGAAACCGGGGAAGCAGGGCGTGGGGAAGCAGGGTGCGGGGAACCGTCCGGCGCGGAGGTCCCGGACCGGCTCCGGCTGCGGCTCCGGCCGCGACGCCCGGCGGCAATCCGGCGCCGCGCGACCCGCCGACCGGACGAACCCGGGGAACCCGGATCCGGGCATCCCCGGTGACTCCAACTCGCCCACGACAAAACCACCGTGACGCCCGCCCGGCGAAATCCCGGAGGACGGCCGGCCCGCCCGTCCGCGCCCCCGGAACCGGGTTCTCCGGCAAATTTGCCGGTTGCCCGCCGAAGACCGCCTGAGTACTGTCGGCCCCTGCGTCAGGGAGACCGTCACGGGGGTGCGTTCATGGTCCTTCCAGCAATGTGCAACAGCTGACCGGACATCGGCCGAAGCCGGCTCCGGTCCACGGTTCACCGGCGTCGGGCGCCAACGGTCGACGCCGCCCCGAACCGCCCGGATCCCGGCCGTGGCAAGGCCGATCCCCCCGCGAACAGGGAACGCTCTCCGAGCGTTCATTCCCACTCGGGCGTGTTTCGCATCACGAGGGAGGAGATTGTCATGGAGAACAAGTCCGTGGAGACCGTCGAGCTCCAGGCCTACGAGACCCCCGAGGTCTTCGAGGTCGGCTCTTTCGCCGAGGACACCGGCTACATGGGTTTCGTCGGCGGCGAGCCGTGGGTGACCAGCATCCCGCGCAGCTGGTGGTAAATCCGCGCCGTGAGTGAGCGCGGGCGCTAATCCGTCAAGGGGGGGCAGGGCCGGTGGAATTCGGTGAACAGTACTTCGTGGTCCTCCCGGACCATCCGAGGGCAGTCGCCGCCGCCGACCGGCTCCCCCCGGATGCCACGCCGCTCGTGTCGCACCGATCCGGCCGGCCCTGTCTGGCCGGCCGGATCCCCCCGGCACAGCTCCTGCAGGCCCGAGCGGGAGAGACCGTCCTCGCCGTCGTCGGCATCTGCTCCGCCACCCAGGCCGACCTGGACGCCCAGGCGGCACGGATCACCGACCCAGCCCGGCTCGACGGGCTGTCGCTGCGCTGGTCGGGCAGCTACCACCTGATCGCCTCGGTGGGCGGACGGCTGCGGGTGCAGGGCACCGCCTCGGGCCTGCGCAGGATCAGCCACGGAACCGTGGACGGACTGACCGTCGCCGCGGACCGGACCGACCTGCTCGCCGACCTGATCGGCCCCGAACCCGACCCGGGCGCCCTCGCGCTGCGCCTGCTGGAGAACCTGCCGCACCCGCTGCCCGAACGCTCGCTCTGGAAGGGCGTCGAGACCGTGCCGCCCGGTAGCTGGCTGTCGGTGCCGGCCGACGGGCGGGGACCCGCGGTGCACCCCTGGTGGCAACCGCCGCTGGCCGAACTCCCGCTCCCGGACGCCGCGGTGGCACTGCACGCCGAGCTGTCCGCCGCCGTCGGCGCCCGCCTCGCCCGCACCACCAGGCTGACCGGCGACTTCTCCGGCGGCCTGGACTCGACCTCGCTGCTCGCCCTGGCCGCCAAGGACACACCGGTCGTCGGATTCACGATGGCCAACGACGACCAGGCCGACGACGACCTCCACTGGGCCGGCATCGCGGCCGCCGGACTGCCCCACCTCCGGCACGTCGTCTTCGGGAGCGACGAGGTGCCGGGCTTCTTCGGGGGCCTGACCGACCTCACGGCGCTCACCGACGAGCCCAGCCTCGCCGTCCTCAGTACGCCCCGGCTGCACGCGATGCGCGAACTCGCCGTCGGCCACGGATCCACCCTGCACCTGGACGGCCTGGGCGGCGACCAGGCGCTGACCGGCCACTTCGCCTCCTACCACGAACTGCTGCGCCGCCACCCGCTGATGGCCCTGCGGCGACTGCGCACGATCCGCCTGCTCAGCCGACTGGACCTCGGGGCCTCGCTGCGTACCCTGCTCGACGGCAGCTCCTACCGCTCCTGGTTCACCGCCGAGCTGAACGCGCTCACCACGGGCCGGGCCCGGCGCCGCAACCGCGTCTTCGACTGGGGCGGCGGACTGGCCCTCCCCGACTGGCTGACCCCCGAGGCGTCGGACCTGGTCCTCGCCGAACTGCGCGCCGCCGGCGAGCACGCCCGGCCGCTCGCCCCGAGCCGCGGCCGGCACAGCGACCTGGCGGCGGTCCAGGACGCCGGACTGCTGGTCCGGTCGCTGCACCAGGTGGTCGGCCGTCCCGGGTACGGCGGTTCCTCCCCGTTCCTGGACGACCGGGTCATCGCGGTCTGCCTGGCGGTGCGGCCCGAAGAACGCGTCACCCCATGGGAGTTCAAGCCGCTGATCAAGAGCGCCATGGCCGCCGACCTGCCCCGGCGCTTCCTGGAGCGGCGCACCAAGGCCGACGGCGCGATGATCGCCGCCGAGGGCTTCGCCCGGCACCGGCTCGAACTCGACCGGATCTGGCAGACCTCCCGGCTGGCGGACCTGGGGCTGATCGACCCGGCCCCGCTGCGCGAGCTGTGCCGCCGCCCGTACGCGGGCGCCACGCACGGGGGGCGGATGCCCGTCGCCCTGAGCACCGAACTCTGGGCCAGGGACCGGCTGGGCTGAGCCCGGCCCGCCCGCTTCGCTTCCGCCTGCCTGCCCCGCCCGCCTGCCCCCTTCCCGCTTGCCCTTCCCCGCCTGCACCGCCCCCGTCGGGCCGTGCCCGCCCGACCACGACGAGAGAGACCGGCATGACCTTCGCGCTTCACCCGGACGTCTCCACCGCCGTCACCGAGTACGGCATCGTGCTGCTGGACGGCCGCGACGGCCGCTACTTCCAGCTCAACGGGACCGCAGCCACGGCCTTCCGGGCGCTGGTGGACGGCGGCACCGTCGAGCAGGCCGCCGAGCGGCTGACGGCCGCCTTCGACGTCACACCGGACCGGGCCGGGCAGGACGTCGAGCGGCTGGTCGCCAAGCTGGTCGCGCTCAAGGTGGTGGCCGGATGAGCGACGCGGTGGTGCCCGCCAGGTCCGGAACGAATCTGACGATCAGTCAAAAGCTTTGCGCCAAGGTGGCAGTGGGCTTGGCCAGGCTGATCGCCCGGAAGTCGCCGGCCAGGATCCGCGCGCTGCTGACCCGGCTCGGCAGGGGCGCCCGCCCGGCGAGCTACGCCGAGGCGGAGGCGGCGCGCGACGCCGTCGTTGCGGTCAGCCTGCGCTGCGCGGCCTTCGAAGGCTGCCTGCCGCGCTCGCTCGCGACCGTCCTGCTCTGCCGGGCGCGCGGCACCTGGCCGACCTGGGCGGTGGGAGTCCGCGCCCGCCCGCCGTTCGGCGCGCACGCCTGGGTGGAGGCCGAGGGACGGATGGTCGACGAGGGCGTGGACCCTTCGTACTTCCGCAGCCTCTTCACCGTCTCCGTGCCCGACCGGCACGCCTGACCGGCACGCCTGACCGGCACGCCTGACGCGGGTCGGGGGCCCGCTGTTCTGTCCCGTGAGGTCGGACAGCGCGAGCCGGGAGGAGCCGTCGAGTCTGCGGTAGACCCGGGACAGGTGCGTCTCCACCGTGCGGGGGCTGAGGAACGGCCGCTCGGCGATCTCGCGGGTGCGCAGCCCCGCCGAGCCCGGGCCGGCGACCTCCCGTTCGCGGTCGCCGGGCAGACCGAGGGGGTGCGCGGTGCGGCTGTTTCCCGACAGCGCCGCGCGCACGGGGGCCACGCGCTCCCCGACGAGCAGCGCGGTGCGGGTGCGGACGAGCGACGTCCTCGACGGGCTCCCGAAGGGAAACGTCTACGTGCAGCCCGGGGTGCGGCAGCAGGTGCCGTCGGACGAGGACTACTCGACGCACGACCCGGCACTCGTCAACAGCACGTCGGCGGACTTCCTGGGGCAAGTCGCCTACCAGCACGTCGACAACACCTACCTCGGCCTGCTCCAGACGTCCATGCTCGCCCCCGGGCCGACGGTGACCGGCGTCAGTCCCGCCTTCGGCACGAGCGGCTCCACGGTCGTCATCGAGGGCAGCGGCTTCACCCCGGGCAGCGTTCTCGACTTCGGTCCCATCCCGTGCCCCGACCCGATCATCGGCGTGGGCGGCTACCGGATCAGCGCCACGGTGCCCGACGGCGTCGGCATCGTGGACGTCCGGGTCACCAACGTCCGCGGCACGTCGCCCGTCGTGCCGCTCGGGCAGTTCGCCTACGACGGGCCGGCGCCCCTGGTGGTCACCGGTATCGACCCGATCAGCGGGCCGGCGATGAGGACCACGGTCACCATCACCGGATCGGGCTTCCCCGAGGACGCCGGCGTGAACTTCAAGGACCGGCCGTCAAAGTCGGTCACCTGGATCTCGGACACCCAGCTCACCGCCACCGCGCCCCTGCAGATCGATGACGGCCAGACGGTGGACATCACCGTGACGGCCGGCGAAATCGCCTCCGCCACCGGCCCGGCCGACGAGTTCACCTACACGGGCCTCTGAGCCGACGGCCGGAGCGGCGCGCCCCCCGGCCCCCGGCCCCCGGCCCTCGCCCCTCGGCCCCGGCCCCCGGCCCTCGGCCCTCGGCGCGGAGACGCCGTGCCCGGAGGCCTGCTCCACGTGTGTAGGCCCCGGTCGGCACCGGGGCGTACACCGGCATCAGACGCGCGCGCCACCGCCCGTTCGCGGCCGTTACCCCCGTCGTGTGATCGGCGCGGATCGACACCCCTCGGAAGGCGTGTCGGGAGGCCACAGGCCGCCCCAGGGTCATAACTGGATCGTATGTCTGGCTGGAAACTGTCCCTGTGCGCAGCTGCCGCCGGCCTGGTGCTGGCCGGCGCCGCCGCCGGCCCGCCGTCCGCCGGCTCGACTGCCCGCCATCCCCACGGCGGGCCAGGCACAGACGAGTTGGTGCTGTCGGTGACGGTCGACGGCCGGCCCGGCACACCGGCGGTGAAAGCCGGCGCCGAGGTGCGGGTGAGCTACGAACTGCGCAACGACGGTCAAGCCCCGGTGACCGACGTGCGGATCACCGACACCCTCGCTCCCGGGGCCGAACCCCGCTGCCCGGGCGACGGTAGCGCAGACACCTCCCGACTCCGCCCGGCTGCCACCATCGTCTGCACGGCAACCCTGCGCGCCCTGCCCGGAGAACACCAGGGCCTGGTCACCGCCCGAGCGGTCACGACCTACGGCCGCGCCACCCTCACCCGTACGGCGCACGCGCGCTACACCGGCGTGGGCGCCGGCCCGACACCACCCACCCCCGGTACGGGAACACCCGGCCCAGGGGCACCCACGCCCGGAGGCACGGCGCCGGTGGCCATGGTGGCGGCTCCGGCGGCTCCCGCAGCTTCCGCACCCGGAGCGCCCGCGTGCGGGGCAGGGGCTCCCGCGGGCGGCGGGCCTGGGTTGCCGGTGCCTGGGGTGCCTGTGCCTGGGGTGCCCGTGCCCGGGGCGCCCGTACCTGGGGTGCCTGTGCCTGGGGTGCCAGTACCTGCGGTGCCTGCACCCGGCGGGCCCGTACCCGGGGTTCCTTCGGGTGGAGCCGGGGTGCCCGGAGTGCCACCTGGGGCAGGCGCTTCCGTGCCTGGGCTTCCTTCCGGCGGGGCAGGGATGCCGGGAGCGCCGGCAGGCGGGGCCCCCGCCCCGGGCGCTCGCGCCCCAGAGGCTCCGGCCGCCGGGGCTCCTGCTCCTGGGGTTCCCGCAGTCGGGGGAGGGCCTGCCGCACCCGGTGCTCCTGCGGCCGGTGCACCCGGGGGTGGGGTTCCCGTAGCCGGGGCTCCCGCGCCTGCGGCTCCTGCGGGCGGGGCAGGGGTTCCTGCAGCTGGTGTTTCCGTGGGAGGTGTACCAGTAGCCGGACCCGCGGCCGGTGCTCTCGTAGCCAACGTTCCCGCAGCCGGGGCTCCCGTGCCTGGGGCTCCCGTGCCCGGGGCACCGGCGGGCGGAGCCGGCGCTCCTGCGGGCGGTGCGCCCGTCGCTGGCGCACCCGCACCCGGCGCACCCGCACCCGGCGCACCCGCACCCGGCGCACCCG
>NZ_JBHWCL010000207.1:0-7669 GCF_042735125.1 Kitasatospora sp. NPDC059599
AACCATTGGGGTTTGGGGGGGTGGTTTTTGTTTATATGAGACTGGTCGTCCCCCCGGTGCCCCCCGGGGGCCCGTCGGGTGGCGGGTGGGGGGGCCACGGGGGCACCCGGGAAACGGTTCCCCCAGGTCAGCCGCGCGTCGGCCGGGTGCCGGCCGCGCGTCGGGTCCCGCCCCGGCCGTACCCCGGCCGGGCGTCGGCCGGGCGTCAGCCCTGCTGACCGGCCTTGCGACGGCGCAGCACCACGAGGGTGCCGACACCGGCCGCCAGGACGGCGCCGCCGGCGATCGCGATCCCGGTGGTGTCGTCGCCGCCACCGGTCTGGGCCAGGGACTTGTCCGCGGTGGCGGCATCGGTCTTGGCCTTGCTGACCCCGCCCGGGGTGATCTTCGGCGGGGTGACGTTCGGGGGCTGCACCGGGAAGTCGATCGGCTGCGGGGCGTCGGTGCTGCCGGACGGCGCCGGGGCCTCGGTGGTGCCGGACGCGGACGGCGAGGCCGACGGCGAGGCGGTGCCGGAGGCCGTGCCGGTCGGCGCCGGGGTCGTCGGCCCGGTGGTCGGGGTCGAGGTGCCCGTCGCGGTGGAGGTGGCCGTGGCGGTCGGCGACGCGGTCGACGAGTGGCTCGCGGTCGGGGTGGGCGTGCCGGTCTTGGTCGGGGTGGGGGTCGGGCTGGGCTTGCCGCCACCGGCCTTGATGGTGAAGCCGGCGCCCTTGATGCCGTCGCAGCTGAAGTGCCCGTTGTCGTTCGCGTCGTTGGCGTCGGCGGAGAAGACCACCGGCACGACCCCGGCCTTGCCCAGCGGCGCGTCCTTGGTGAAGGCGGCGCGGACCTTGATGTCGATGCTCTTGCCCTGCGCGATGTAGAGCAGCGCGCCGTCGGCGGCGTCGCCGCTGTCGGTGATCCCGCCGAGGAACATCAGCACGGCGCTGTCGTCGCCGTCGCCGCCACCGGGGGCGATGGCGGCGGGCTTCCAGGTGCCGCCGCCGGGCAGCGAGGCCGGCAGCTGGTACTCGAGCTTGAGGTCCTTCGCCTTGAGCGAGCCCGCCTTGTTCTTGAACTTCAGCAGCGGGTAGGCGACGAAGTCGGTCTTGGTCGAGTTGTCGATCCGGTAGGTGAACTCGCGGGCGTCGTCACCGGCGAAGAAGGTCCCGGGGACACCGCGCACCGAGAGGTCGAGGCTCTGGTGCCCCGCCTTCTCGGCCGTGGCGGCGGCGGACGGGGAGCCGGTGGTGCCGACGGCCATGGCGCCCTGGGCGCCGGCCAGCACGAGCGAGGACGCGAGAGCGGCGGCGCCGGCGAGGGCGAGACTGCGACGTATGGACAAGGGAGACCTCACGGACGTTTCCGGGCGAGGCCCGGGCGCGAGGGGCGGCCGCAGACGCCGCGTCCCCCCGCGAAGCTGAAAGTGCGACGGAGAGTACCGAACGATCCGGCCGGTTCGGAAGGCGGGTGCCGCACTGTCACCCGGACGCGAAGGAGAGATGCCCGCTTCGTCCAACTCCGTCCGGCTTCAAGGCTTTTGCGCTTTGCCAAATGATGACCGGAGGGTGACGGGTACACGTCCGAAGGACCGTACCGCACCCGCTGGCGGGAGCGGTACGGTCCGGGTCGGTCGGGTGGTGCCGGATCGGCGGCGGACCGGCGTCCGGGCCCGCGGTCGACCGGTGCCCGGGGCGGGACGGTGCCCGGGGCGGGACGGTGCCCGGGACGGGACGGACGTCAGCCGGCGAAGAAGGACTTGGCCGCGATCAGTGCCCGCTCGTCGCGCAGCACGTCCCCCGGACGGCTGCCGTTGCCGAGCAGCACGCCGCCCCAGCGCATCGCCATGTACCCGGCGCTCAGCCGGAGCGTGCCGATCAGCGGCTCGGCGTTGTCGTCGGTGCCGCTGAGGGCGGTGACGCCCCACAGGGTGCGGCCACCCATCCGGGCGCGGAAGTCCAGCCCGGGGACCCGCATCCAGCCCGACCAGTGGTCGAGGTAGAGCTTGGCGTCGGTCGGCAGGGTGTACCAGTACAGCGGCGCGACGAGGACCACGTCGGTGGCCGCCAGGGTGGCGTCCAGCAGGGTCTTCGCGTGCCCGGTCGGCTCGGCGTACGTGCCGTCGCCGTCGTGCCGCTCGTCCCGGAAGGGCGGCAGCGGGTACTCGGCGAGCCGCAGCCAGCGCTGCTCGGCGCCCGCCGGCAGGCTCGACTCGGCGGCGAGCCGCGCGAGCCGGGCGGAGTTGCCGTCGGTGCGCGCGCTGGCGTCGAGGAACAGGAAACGGCGCGGCGCCTCGGCACCGGACGGCTGGTCAGACATCGGAACTCCCCCGGGTCAGTGGTGTGGACGGGGGTGCGAGCAGCAGCCGCGCGCCGGTTATTCCCCGTCCGCGCCCCGTCGGCCGGTCACCCGGGCGGCGCGCCCGGGGTCACTCCGGCCGGTCCGCCGGGTCCCCGGACCGGTCGGCCACCATCCCGGGCGGTGCGCCCGGGGTCACTCCGGCAGTCCGGCCCGGCGACGGGCGACGGCGGCGACCGCCGCCCAGTCCTTGTCTCCGTCGCCGTGGGCCAGGGCGTCCAGGAAGGCGTCCCGCAGGATGCTGCCGAACGGCAGCGGCACGTTCCGCGCGGCGCCCGCCTCCAGCGCGAGGCCGACGTCCTTGAGCCCGAGCGGCAGCCGGAAGCCGGCCGGCTCGTAGCGGCGCTCGGCCACCATCGCGCCGTACCCGGAGTAGACCGGCCCGGGGAAGAGCGTGCCGGTGAGCATCTCGATCAGGTCGGTCGGCCGGACCCCGTTGGCGTCGGCCAGGCTGCACGCCTCGGCCATCGACTCGATCGCGCAGGCCAGCAGGAAGTTGACGCTGATCTTGGCGGTGTTGGCCTGCCGGGGGCTCTCACCGAAGTGCCAGGTGCGTTCGCCCATCGCGGCGAACAGCGGCTCGGCCCTGGTGAGCAGATCCGCGGCGCCCGCGGTCAGGATGTTCAGCCGGCCCTCCGCCGCGACCGGCGGCCGGCCGAGGACGGGCGCCGCGACGTAGCCGATGCCGTGCTCGGCGTGCAGCGCCTCGGCCCGTTCGGCGAGCGCGAGCGAGACGGTGGCCATGTTGACGTGCAGGGTGGCCGCGGCGCCGTCCAGCAGGGCGGGGTCGAGCAGCAGGCGCTCGACCGCGTCGTCGTCGGCGAGCATGGAGACGACCGTGTCGGCGGCGAACACGTCGGCGAGCGAGTCGGCCGCCTGCGCGCCCTCGGCGGCCAGGGCGGCCACCGGCCCGGGCGAGCGGTTCCAGACCCGTACGGCGTGACCGGCCCGCAGCAGACTGCCGGCCATGCCCCGTCCCATCGCCCCGAGCCCCACGAAGCCGACCGTCGTTCCGGTCATCGCCCACTCCCGTCGCCGTTGCCGCTCACCTGCGGCCGACTGTACGTCAGGGGATCACCGGGCCCGGCCTTTCACGGAGAGCACCGGACGCACACGACGCACCGGACGTACGGCACGCCCGGCACGTACGGCACGTACGGGACTCGGGGGACACGGATTCGCGGGACACGCCGACGCGCAGGGCGCCCGGCGCTCACGCGCAGGCGCGCGCCGGCATCCGGTCGCGGTGTACGGCGGCCCCGCGCTCCAGCTCGGCGATCACCCGGCCGCGCAGCAGCTCGTACTGGGCCTGCAGCCGGCCGGGGCGGGCCGGGCGGGCGACCGGTCGGCCCGGCCCGACCAGTTCGTCCGGCCCGAACTGCTCGCGGGTGAGGTCGATCTCGAAGCCGGTGGCGAAGCGGTTCCACCAGTGGAGGTCCGTCCGGACCCCGTCGACGTACACCTCGCCCATCATCAGCTCGCCGCCGAGCAGGTCGTGCAGCACCATCGCCGTCACCCCGCACTGGCCGCAGGCGGGATTGTCGGGACGCCAGTGGGCCAGATCCTCGGGCGCACAAGTGTCGACACCCCAGGAGGAGCGGATCGCACGTTCGATGTCGTTGAGGGTCCACGCCGTCATACCGGGAAGCCTGCCACGCGGCACTGACAGCGGCAGCGGCTTTTCGAAGGGTCACCCCGTGTTCTGCGGCGACCCTCCCTGCGTTCACCCGAACGAGTCAATGAACCCGGTCGGTCGGCCATCCGGCGTCACGGGACGGCCGACCGGCCGGGTCGTCACCCCGCCGACGGGCGACGGGGGCGAGGGGTCACCCCGCCGACGGGGCGGCCCTGCGGGGAGGGGTCACTTCGCCAGCGCGGCGACGCCGGCCTGCGCGAACTGCTCGTCCAGGTCGCCGCTGGGCGCGCCCGCGACGCCGATCGCCGCGACCGGAGCGCCCTTCGACTGCACCGGGGCGCCGCCGGCCAGGAACAGCGTGCCCGGGATGTCCTTCAGGTTGGGGGCCTGGGCCAGGCGCTTGGCCAGCTCCGAGGTCGGCGCGTTCCAGGAGACCGCCGTGAAGGCCTTGCGCTCGGCCGACTCCGGGGCCTGCGGGCCGGCGCCGTCGCCCTTCAGCAGCACCCGGGTGACACCGTCCCGGTCGACGACCGCGACCGAGACGTGCTGGCCGGCCCTGGTCGCCGCGTCCAGGGCGGCCTGGGCGGCGCGGGTGGCGGCGTCGATGGTCAGGCCGGTGCTCTGCGCGAGGTCCTTGTTCTGGGTGTCGACCTTCACGGCAGCCGGGGCGGCCGGGGTGTCGGTGGTCTCGGCGCTGGCCGAGACGGCGCCCACGGTGGCGACGGCGATCGCGGCGGCGGCGACGGTGCCGGTCAGCACCCGGGTGCGCACGGAGGTCTTCTTCATGGTCCAGCTCCTCAGCGGGTCTGCGGGGTGGGGTGGGGATCGGGCGGCCACCGGGACGGGGGCGCCCGGCGGCGTGCTTCGATCCTCCGCCCGGGGACGGGCCCGCCACATCGACGGTCCGGCGCGTGCGTCCGGGCATGATGGAGGACTGCGGCGTCAACCGATCGGCTGATGCGGGACCGGGCCGGACGGGTCACCATCGAGGGATCGGTGCAGGTCAGTGCGGACCCACCGCCCGTACGCAGCCCGTACGCAGCCCGTTCGACCAGGAGCCACCCGTGTCTCAGCCCCGCCCCGCCCCCGGTCGGCGCGGCGCCGGTCGCGCCGGTCGCGCCGGTCACGCCGATCGCACCGGTCAGGCCGGGCGGACCGAGGGCGCCGTCCGTCCGGGCACCGCCGCCCGGGGCGCCCGGGACGCCGGAGACCCGGACGCCGGCCGGCTGGCGCTGCTGCTGGACTCCGCCTTCGTGGTGCTGCTCGCCGCCTCGCTCAACCGCTACCTCACCCATCACTCCGGCAGCCCCCGGGCCCCCTGGGTGATCGGGCTGAGCGCCGCCCTGGCCGTCGCCCAGCCGGCCGGTTCCTGGCTCGACCACCACCGTCCGACCGCGTCGGGCCGCGGCCGCCGGTGGCCGCTGGGGCTGGTGGTCGCACTGTGGGTGGTGCTGGTGCTGCTCGCGCCGAGCTTCGCCTGGTGCGCCGTCCCGCTGATCTACACCGCGCTGCGGGCGCTGCCCGCGAAGGCGGCGATCCCCCTGGTGGGCGCCCTGACGCTGCTGGTGGTGATCGCCGAGATCCGGCTGCCCGGCGGGGCGGACGCCACGCTCGTCCTGCTGCCGCCCGCGGTCGCCGCGCTCGCCACCGGCGTCTTCCTCTTCATGGCCCGGCAGGCCGCCCGGCAGCGCGCGCTGATCGCCGACCTGGTCCGCACCCGGCGCGAACTCGCCGCCACCGAACGGCGGGAGGGCACGCTGGCCGAGCGGGCGCGGCTGGCGATGGAGATCCACGACACCCTGGCGCAGGGCCTGTCCAGCCAGCAGATGCTGCTGCAGGCCGCCGACCGCACCTGGGACGCCGACCCGGCGACCGCCCGCAGCCACGTCCGGACCGCCGCCGAGGTGGCCGCGCGGAACCTGGCCGAGGCCCGCCGCTTCGTCCACGACCTCGCGCCGGCCGAACTCGCCGACGGCCGTGCGCTCGACCAGGCGCTGCGGGCACTGGCCGACCGGGAGGCCGCCGAGAGCGGGCTGCCGGTCCGCTTCCACCTGGACGGAACGGCCGTGCCGCTGCCCGCCGCCGCGCAGTCCGCCCTGCTGCGGATCGCCCAGGGCGCGCTGGCCAACGTCCGGGAGCACGCCGGGGCGTCGGCCGCGGCGATCACGCTGTCCTTCCTCGGTGACCAGGCGGTCCTGGACATCGCGGACGACGGGCTGGGCTTCGACCCGGCCGCCGCGGGCACCGGGGGCGGCCGCGGGTACGGTCTGCCCGCGATGCGGGCCCGGCTGCGGCAGCTCGGTGGCACGCTGACCGTGGAAAGCACCCCCGGCGAGGGCACCGTGGTCTCCGCCGCAGTCCCCTTGGAGCACCGATTGGAGCACCGATGAGCGAGCGACGCGGGTCCGTCGACGCGAGGCGCGCGGCGTGCGGAGCGCCCGCCGCACGGAACGGGGCGGACGCATGAGCACGGCTGCGTCCCGTACCGCGCCCGTCCGGCTGCTGGTCTGCGACGACCACGCGGTGGTCCGGGCCGGCCTGCTCGCGCTGCTCGCCAGCGCGGGCGACATCGAGGTGGTCGGCGAGGCCAGCACCGGGGAGGAGGCCGTCGCGCTGGCCGCCCGGCTGGAGCCGCAGGTGGTGCTGATGGACCTCCAGCTCGGCGAGGGCATCGACGGTGTGGAGGCCACCCGGCGGATCACCGCCGCCCCGGACGGGCCGCACGTCCTGGTGCTCACCACCTACGACACCGACGCCGACATCACCCGGGCGATCGCCGCCGGCGCCACCGGTTACCTGTTGAAGGCCGAGCGGCCGGAGGAACTGTTCGCCGCCGTGCACGCGGCCGCGCAGGGCCGGACGGTGCTCTCGCCGCCGGTCGCCTCCCGGGTGATGGCGCAGATGCGGGCGCCGGTGCCGCAGCTCACCGAACGCGAGCAGGACATCCTGGTACAGCTGGCGCAGGGCCTGGGCAACCGCGAGATCGCGCGGGCGCTGTTCATCAGCGAGGCCACGGTGAAGACCCATCTGGGCCGGATCTACGACAAGTTGGGCGTGGACACCCGGGCGGGCGCGGTGGCGGTGGCCAAGGAGCGCCGGCTGCTGCGCTGAGCCGCCCGGGGCCCCGCTGCCCCCGTCCGCGCTCTCACGTCCCGCCTCTCCCGCCCCTCACCCCCGTCTCTCGCGCCCGTCTCTCGCGCCCGGCCGCACCCCGGCTGCGCTGGGCGCTCGCGCGGTGTCGCTGCGTGCTGCCATGATGCTCGGAATGTCGGATTCCAGGCGGCGGCGCACACGGCCCCGCTCCGGCCCGGTTCACGCGGCCCGGCGGCCGGGTACGCCGGCGGGCGCACAACTGCCTGGTCCGGCGCCCTCCGGGCCGGTCCGTGCTGATCACCACAATGTGGATGTTTCGTGGATTTCACTATTGACAAACCAACCACGCGGTTTGTTAGCGTGAGATCAACGACGTCCCCGGGGGTGGGGACTCGCCGGGGCCTGTGCGGATCGCTCTCGCCGGAGGGTGCAGCCAGGGGGGACGGCGAGGCTGCCGGGGTGTCGGGGGGAGCGGCAGCGCCGAAGCCGCGCAGCGAGGCGGGGGGGGGGGGGGGCGCGGGGGGGGGCGCAGCCCCGCCCCCCCCCCCCGGGGGGGGGGGCCCGCCCCCCGAAGCCCGCGCCCGCCCCCCCGAGGGCCCGACC
>NZ_JBHWCL010000207.1:7679-13965 GCF_042735125.1 Kitasatospora sp. NPDC059599
GCGGGGGCGGGCGCGCCCCCCCGTCCCCCGTCAGCTGACCGGCGTGGCCCGTCGGCGGGGCTCCCCCCCCCCACGCCTCCCCCGGTCCCTTTTCGGCCTTCCGGCCCCGTCTACGCCAGCGCGCTCCAGTACGGGCAGCAGACGTACGGCAACGGGGCCGGGCCGAGGCCCCCCTCTCCCGACAGCACCGGGATCTGCTCCGAGCGGGCCACCCCGGGTGAGCTCGCGGTCAGGCCGGGCTCGCCCAACTCCCCGAAGCAGAGCGCCAGTCGGTAGCCGTCCCGAGTGGTCGCGGCGACTCCCGGGCGGTCCCTGCCGGCGTTCAGCGAGGTGATCGTCCATCCGCTCCGGCGCCAGTGCTGCTCCACCACGTCCACCAGCACCGCCCGCCGCGGCAGCGAGACGACGGTGAGGATGTCCCGCCCCCGGGTGACGTACCAGAGCGCGGCCGACCCGCGCCCCGGCCGCGGCAGCCGCGCACCCGCCACGGGGGGCGCCTCCTGCCAGGCCGGCGTCGGGTCGATGGCGTCCAGGGTGTCCTGGAGCAGCGCCTCGCAGCGCTGGGCGGCATCGAGTTGATCGACCGTCACACCGCGCTCCACGCCGGGCCACCACGGCGCGGGCGCGATCGGCGCACCACCGGGGCGCCCGCCCGGGCTCCCGACGTTGAGTTCGGCACCACCTGACTGCACAGGGCCCTCCGTACTCCTCCCGGCGTTCAACCCGGGCTGGGGTTCCGTCACTGCTTGGACGGTGGACGAGTACGGACAGTTCCACCCCTCACCGTTCCCACACCCCTTCATTGCACTGCACGGTGCAGTTGAATCATTGCTCTGCACTGTGTAGTTTACTTCTTGTGCCGCCGACGGGACCGACCCGCCGACCACACGGCACCACCGCCTTCGAGAGGACCCAGCCATGCCCACCATCACCGTCGGCACCGCCCGCATCCCCTACCGCGTCGTCGGCGACGGCCCCGACACCCTCGTCCTCGTCCACGGCACCGGCCCCGGCTCCGGCATGTGGGACGGCCTGCTGGACTCCTTCACCGACCGCTACACCGTGCTGCTGCCCGACCTCTCCGGCAGCGAGGCCGCCGAGGACGACGGCGCACCGCTCACCCTGGAAACCCTCGCCGCCCAGGTCAACGCCGTGATCGACGACGCCGGCCGGGGCCCCGTCGACGTCTTCGGCTTCTCGCTCGGCGCCGTCGTCGCCACCGCGGCCGCCGCCCGGCGCCCCGAGCAGGTCCGCCGGCTGGTCGCCGCCGCCGGCTGGATCAGCGCCGAACAGGACGAGTACCTGCGCCTCTCCATGGCCACCTGGCTGTCGCTCGCCGACCACCCGGACGCCTTCGGCGGCTACGCCACCCTCACCGCCTTCAGCAGCGGCTTCCTCGACCGGATCGGGCGCGCCGCCGTCGAGGCCAACACCGCCTACATGCGGCCGACTCCCGGCACCCTGCGGCACATCGCCCTGAACCTCGCCCTCGACCTCACCCCGCTGCTCCCCCGGGTCCAGGCCCCGGCCCTGGTGATCGGCTGCACCCAGGACGCCACCGTCCCCGTGCAGAACGCGCGGCGCCTGCACGCCGCCCTCCCGGGCAGCGTCTACGCCGAGTTCGACACCGGCCACATCGTGCTCGCCGAGGAGACCGAGGCGTTCACCAAGACCGTCCGGGAGTTCCTCGACGCCGCGTGAACGGCGCCGCGGACACCGGGCGGACGACGGAGGCAGGGCCGGACGACGGAAGCGGGGGCGGACGGCAGGGGCGGACGGCGGGGGTGCGGAGCACACCCCCGCCCGCATGACAAGCCCCTGCACAGAACGGCCGATAACCGCGCCCGGAGATCGGAATGAAATTGACTGAACGTCAACTGTCAAGGTGAGACTGCTTCGTCAGCTTCATTGGCAAGGAGTTCACCATGCGCATACTCTTCACCGGCCCCGCTGCGGCCGGCCACCTCTTCCCGATGGTGCCGACCGCCCAGGCGCTGCGCGCCGCCGGGCACGAGGTCCTGTTCGCCTGCGGGCAGCCGCTCGACCAGGTCCGCAGCGCAGGCTTCCCCGTCGTCGAGATCGGCGACGGCCGGGTCCTGCGGGAGCTGTTCGAGGAGCGGCTTCAGGGCAAGATCGAGTACGTCGCCCCGAACAGGTCGCAGGACGAGATCTTCGACATGGCGGCCGGGATCTTCGCGCACGCCTCCCGACCCTCCGTCGACGGGCTGCTGGAGGCCGCCACCGAGTGGGGCGCCGACCTCCTCGTCCACGACTCCTTCCAGGCCGCCGCCCCGCTGGTGGCCACGAAGCTCAAGATCCCGTCGGTGGTCAACAACTTCGGGGTCAGCGCGGGCCTCCCCATGACCGGCCTGCTCGCCTCCCACTTCACCGACGTCTACGAGCGGCACGGCCTGGACGGCCCCGCCGCCTCCACCGCGCTCAACGTCGGCCCGCTCGGCGGCGACCCGGACGGCCTGCCGATGCGCTACGTCCCCTACAACGGCGGCGGCATCGTCCCGACCGAGTTCCTCCGCCCCGCCGACCGGCCCCGGATCGTCGTCACCCTGGGCACCGTGCTCGCCGAACTCGACGGCGTCCGGGCGGTCGTCCGCCTGGTCGAGGCCGCGGCCGAGGTCGACGCGGACTTCCTGCTCGCGGTCGGCGGCGCCGACCTCGCCCCGCTCGGCACCCTGCCCGCCAACGTCCGCGGACTGCCCTGGGTCCCGCTCAACGAACTGCTCGGCCGCGCCGACGCGTTGATCCACCACGGCGGCTCGGGCACCATGCTGACCGCCCTCCAGGCCGGCCTGCCCCAGCTGCTCCTCCCGCAGGGCGCCGACCACTTCATCAACACCGAGGCCCTCACCGCGAGCGGCGCCGCGCTGAGCTCCGCGTCCGACGAGGTGGACACCCCCCTCCTCGACCGGCTGGTCACCGACCCCGACCTCCGCGACGCCGCCCACCGGCTCCGGGCCGAGAACGCGGCCCTGCCCGCCCCGGCCGACCTCGTCCCCGCCCTCGAAGCCCTCGCCACCCGCTGAGCCACGGCTCCGCGCACCGCAGCGCACCACACTGAACCGCGCACCGCACCGCACCACCGAACGCGACGGCCCGGCAGCCTCCCCGGCTGCCGGGCCGCGCCGTCCGTCCGGCCGCTCAGCCGGTCCGGTCGGGTCAGCGGTCGGCCGCGCGCGGCGCGCCGGCCGGGCCGAACTCCTCCCGGATCGCCTCCACCAGTCCGGTCACCAGCCGCGCCCGCGGCACCATCGCGTCGACCACGACGTACTCGTGGTCGGCGTGGGCACCGCCACCGACCGCGCCCAGGCCGTCGAGCGTCGGCACTCCCAGGGCGGCGGTGAAGTTCCCGTCGCTGCCACCGCCGACCGCCACGCCCTCGACGCCCGGGAGCAGCCGGCGCGCCAGCCGGAACAGCCGCTCCGACGACGACCGCGGCATCGGTGGCCGGCCCACGGCGCCCCGGACCACGATCTCGACCTCGTCGAGGTGCGGGCGCAGGTTCGCGAACGCCGACTCGATCCGCTCCTTCTCCCCCTCCGTCTCGACCCGGACGTCCACGGTCACCGTCGCCTCCGCCGGCACCACGTTGTCGGTGGTCCCCGCCGACGCCATGGTCGGCGTCACCGTCGTCCCGGCCTCCGGACGGCTCAGCGCCGCCAGGTCCAGCACCTGGTGTGCCGCCTCGACCAGCGCGTTGACACCCGCCTCCGGCTCCAGCCCGGCGTGCGCCGCCCGCCCCCTGACGGACAGTTCGAAGGTGCCGCAGCCCTTGCGCCCCGTCTTCAGGGCGCCGCCCTCGCCCGCCCCCTCGAACACCAGGACCGCGCCGCAGGCCCGGGCCCGTTCCTCGATCAGCGCCCGGGAGGCGCCGGAACCGACCTCCTCGTCGGCGGTCACCAGGATCTCCACACCCGTCCGGTCGTCCAGCGCCGCCAGCCCGTGGACGGCCTGCACGAGACCACCGAGCATGTCGAACACGCCCGGCCCGGTCACCCGGCCCTGCTCCAGCCGGAAGGGCCGCCGGGCGAGCGTGCCGAGGGGGAACACCGTGTCGTGGTGGCCGAGCACCAGCACCCGGGGTTCCCCGCCGCCCGACCAGTGGACGTGCGGCCCCGCCCCGCTCTCCACCAGGACGGCCCGCCCGCCCAGCCTGCGCTCGATCATCTCCGCGACGACCCCGGCGGAGGCCCGCAGCGCCTCCGGGTCACGGGACGGGGACTCGACCTCGACGAGCCTGCGCAGATCGTCGAGCATCTCCTCGACACGTACGTCGGCACTGCTGTGCATCGTCATCTCCCGGGCAGACGGGGCGGATCGCCCGCTCCGGGCGAAGAACCCCTCCATCGAACCCGGCCGCCCCCGCGCCACCGCACCCGGGGGCGGTCTCCCGCCCCGCCGGCCTCCCGCCCCTACTCCTCGACGCGGTGCCCGGCCGTCCGGAGGGCCGCGACCGCCCCGGCCAACCGCTCCGCGGGCACCAGCACCAGGTCCGCGTCGTACGTCGACGCCACGAACACCGGCACCCCGGCCGCCGCCAACGGCGCGATCAGCCGCGACAACACACCCGGCAGGTCGAGCCCGTGCGCGCTGTCACCGCTGTACAACGCCCTCCACCGCTCGACGGACGCGCCGTCCGCCCCCGCGTCCACCTCCCGCACCACCGTCAGCCCCTCCGGGGCCCGGACCAGTGAGACCCAGCGCGACGCCAGCGCCACCCCCTCGTCGACCGCCCGCTCGACGCACAGGTCCCCCTCAAGAATGCGCAGCTGCTGCGCGCCCGCCGTAGTCACCCACCGATCGTAGGACCGCCCGCCCCGGACGGGCACCCACCGCCCCGAAGCGCACCGCAGAAGGCCGGACAACGCAAAAGCCGCAGGTCGTATGACCTGCGGCTTTCGGTAGTGGAGCGGGCGACGAGAATCGAACTCGCGCTCTAAGCTTGGGAAGCTCATGTTCTACCATTAAACTACGCCCGCCTGATGAGCCGTCAGAGACCGCTCGATCCAGTGTCACTGTACCCCATCCGTGACTGCGCTTGCACGAGGGGTCCGGGGGCGCGGCGGCGCCGGGTGGGGGCGGGCGCCGGGGCGTACTGTGTGGGCCGCGTACGAGTGCTCCGGCGGGTGGGGTCGGGGCGGCGAGCCACGATGAGGAATGTCCGGAACATCCCCTAATGTGACGCTGTCCCGGGGCTCGGCCGCCGGGCGTGTGAGTACCGGTGAGTACTGGTTAGGGATGGGAAGGGGATCGATGGAGCAGCGCGCCGTCGTTCGTTGTGCCGAGGGGCACCTGTTCAGCACCACCACGTTCCCGATGCAGAACCTCGGTCCGGGCCGGCTCGGCCCCGGTCGGCTGATCCGCTGTCCGCAGTGCGGACGGCTGCGGAGCTCGGTGCTGGCCGACGTGCGGGAGCTGTCGGAGCCGCAACTGGCGCAGGCGATGCGGCTGGAGGCCGCGGAGTTCCTGGCCTGACGGCGGGCGGACGGATGCGTGGGCCCCGGACGGATTCGTCCGGGGCCCTTTCTTGCACGTAACCTCGAAGCGTGCTGCTCTCTGACAAGGACATCCGGACCGAAATCGACCTGGGCCGGGTCTCCATCGACCCGTTCGACCCGGCGATGATCCAGCCGTCGAGTATCGACGTGCGCCTCGACCGCTTCTTCCGCGTGTTCGAGAACCACAAGTACCCGCACATCGACCCCTCCGAGGAGCAGCCGGACCTGACCCGGCTGGTCGAGCCGGAGGGCGAAGAGGCGTTCATCCTGCACCCGGGCGAGTTCGTGCTGGCCTCGACGTACGAGGTCATCACGCTGCCCGAGGACGTGGCCTCCCGGCTGGAGGGCAAGTCGAGCCTGGGCCGGCTGGGCCTGCTCACCCACTCCACGGCGGGCTTCATCGACCCCGGCTTCAGCGGCCACGTGACGCTGGAGCTGTCGAACGTCGCGACGCTGCCGATCAAGCTGTACCCGGGCATGAAGATCGGGCAGCTCTGCCTGTTCCGTCTCTCCTCGCCGTCGGAGCACCCGTACGGCTCGGAGCGCTACGGCTCGCGCTACCAGGGCCAGCGCGGCCCGACGCCGTCCCGCTCCTACCTGAACTTCCACCGCAGCAAGGTCTGATCCGCAGGACCGCAGACCCGCGGAGCCGCACGCAGACGGGCGGCCACCCCTCACGGTGAGGGGTGGGCCCCCGCGGGGGTTCCCGCGGGCCGCAGGGCCCCACCCCGGGGGTCCCGCGGACCGCAGGCCCGCCCCCCGGGGGTCCGGCG
>NZ_JBHWCL010000208.1:0-13929 GCF_042735125.1 Kitasatospora sp. NPDC059599
CGCCCGGTTACATTCCGAACCCGGAAGCTAAGCCTCACAGCGCCGATGGTACTGCAGGGGGGACCCTGTGGGAGAGTAGGACGCCGCCGAACAATTCTTCGAGAGAAGCCCCCGCCGGGTGAACCGGACGGGGGCTTCTCTGTTGTATGGTCAACGTGCATTGTCCTCACACGGTACAGGAGGCCCCCGGGTGGAGGTCCAGGAGACGCGGGTCCAGACCGATCGCGTCCTCACCATCCCCAACCTGCTGAGCATGGGCCGGCTGGTCGGCGTTCCGATCTTTCTCTGGCTCATTCTGTGGCCGGTCTTCGGGGGGCCCAACAATGACGGTTGGGCGTTGCTGATCCTGATGCTCAGTGGAATCAGCGACTACCTGGACGGAAAGCTCGCCAGGCGGTGGGGGCAGATCAGTCGGGTGGGCCAGCTGCTGGACCCGCTGGCCGACCGGCTCTATGTGCTGTCCACGCTGGTCGGATTGACCTGGCGTGAGATTCTGCCGTGGTGGCTGACGGCGATTCTGCTGGCCCGGGAGGCGTTCATCGCCGCGCTGCTGCCCATTCTGAACAAGCACGGCTACGGGCCGCTGCAGGTGAGTTTCCTGGGGAAGGCCGCCACCTTCAACCTGATGTACGCGTTTCCGCTCCTGCTGCTCGGCAGTGTGGACAGTTGGATCGCGCGGCCGGCCGAGGTGGTGAGCTGGGCCTTCATCTGGTGGGGGACCACGCTGTACTGGTGGGCGGCCATTCTGTACGCGGTTCAGGTGCGGCAGATCATCAAGGGGCGTCCGGCGGGCTCGGCGTCCGCAGTCTGAGACGTGATCTGAGAGAAGCCCCACGCTCCACCGGTGCGTCGGACGATACCTTCCGGGTAGAGAACCCTCTGGAACGGTTTGATGGACCTGCTGGTCCACCACCGCGAAGGAGGACGCACCCGTAATGAAAGCCGTTGTAATGGCAGGGGGCGAGGGCACTCGACTCCGCCCGATGACCTCCAGCATGCCGAAGCCACTGCTTCCGGTCGCCAATCGGCCGATCATGGAGCATGTGCTTCGGCTGCTGAAGCGGCACGGCCTCTCCGACACCGTGGTCACCGTGCAGTTCCTGGCGTCACTGGTCAAGAACTACTTCGGTGACGGTGAAGAGCTGGGCATGCATCTGACCTACGCCCACGAGGAGACACCTCTGGGCACGGCGGGCAGTGTCAAGAACGCCGAGGACGCGCTCAAGGACGACTCCTTTCTGGTGATCTCCGGTGACGCGCTGACCGACTTCAATCTCTCCGAATTGATCGACTTTCACCGAAGCAAGGACGCGCTGGTCACCGTCTGCCTCACCCGGGTGCCGAATCCACTGGAGTTCGGTATCACGATCACGGACGACGACGGCAGGGTCGAGCGCTTCCTGGAGAAGCCGACCTGGGGGCAGGTCTTCTCCGACACGGTGAACACGGGTATCTACGTGATGGAACCCGAGGTCTTCGACTACGTCGCGGCGGGTGAGTCCGTCGACTGGTCGAGCGACGTCTTCCCCCAGCTGTTGAAGGAGGGCAAGCGGGTCTACGGATACGTCGCCGAGGGCTACTGGGAGGACGTCGGCACCCACGAGAGCTACGGCAAGGCCCAGGCGGACGTCCTGGAGGGCAAGGTCGAGGTCGAGCTGGACGGGTTCGAGATTTCGCCCGGAGTCTGGGTCGCCGAGGGGGCCGAGGTGGACCCCGAGGCGGTGCTCCGCGGGCCGCTGTACATCGGGGACTACGCCAAGGTCGAGGCCGGCGTCGAGATCCGCGAGCACACCGTGCTGGGCAGCAACGTGGTCGTCAAGCGCGGCGCGTTCCTGCACAAGGCCGTGGTGCACGACAACGTGTACGTCGGGCCGCAGAGCAACCTGCGGGGCTGCGTGGTCGGCAAGAACACCGATGTGATGCGGGCCGCGCGGATCGAGGACGGTGCGGTGATCGGGGACGAGTGCCTGGTCGGCGAGGAGTCGATCATCGGGGCGAACGTCCGGGTCTACCCGTTCAAGACCATCGAGGCCGGTGCCGTCGTCAACACCTCGGTGATCTGGGAGTCGCGCGGGCAGGAGCACCTCTTCGGCCTTCGCGGCGTGTCGGGCATCCTGAACGTCGAGATCACCCCGGAGCTCGCCGTCCGGTTGGCCGGGGCCTACGCGACGACGCTGAAGAAGGGTGCCACCGTCACCATTGCGCGTGACCACTCGCGTGGTGCCCGTGCGCTCAAACGGGCGATGATCTCGGCCCTGCAGACCTCGGCGATCGACGTCCGCGACCTGGAGAACGTGCCGATGCCGGTGGCCCGGCAGCACACGGCCCGGGGGAGCGCGGGCGGGATCTTCCTGCGGACCACCCCGGGGGTGCCGGATTCGCTGGACATCCTGTTCTTCGACGAGCGCGGCGCCGATCTCTCGCAGGCCGGGCAGCGCAAGCTCGACCGCGTCTACGCACGCCAGGAGTACCGGAGGGCCTTCCCGGGCGAGATCGGGGACCTGACCTTCCCGTCCAGCGTCTTCGATTCCTACGCGGGCAACCTGCTGCGGGCGGTGGACACCACCGGGGTCCGGGAAGCCGGGCTGAAGGTGGTGGTGGACACCGCGCACGGCAGTGCGGGCCTGGTCCTGCCGAGCATCCTCGGCCGGCTCGGGGTGGAGGCGCTCACCGTCTCCAGCGGGCTCGACGAGGCGCGGCCGACCGAGGACGCGGAGACGCGGCGGGCCGGACTGGCCAGGCTCGGCGAGCTGGTGGCCTCCTCGCGGGCAGCCTTCGGTGTCCGGTTCGACCCGGTCGGTGAGCGCGTCGCGTTCGTGGACGAGCTGGGCCGGGTGATCGACGACGACCGGGCGCTGCTGGTGCTGTTGGACCTGGTGGCGGCGGAGCGACGCAGCGGTCAGGTGGCGCTCCCGGTGACCACGACGCGGATCGCCGAGCAGGTCGCGGCGTACCACGGCACCCAGGTGATCTGGACCACGACGACCCCGGACGACCTCGCGAAGGCGGCCTCCGCCGAGGGCACGGTGTTCGGTGGGGACGGGCGCGGCGGCTTCGTGGTGCCCGAGTTCAGCGGGGTGCTGGACGGGGCCGCAGCCTTCGTCCGGCTGGTCGGCCTGGTGGCGCGGACCCAGCTCACGCTGAGCCAGATCGACGCGCGGATCCCGCAGGCGCACATCCGGCGCCGGGACATCGCGACGCCCTGGGCGGCCAAGGGCATGGTCATGCGTTCGGTGGTGGAGGCGGCCGGCAGCCGGCGGCTGGACACCACCGACGGTGTCCGGGTGGTCGAGGCGGACGGGCGCTGGACGCTGGTGCTGCCCGATCCGGCCGAGGCGACCACCCACCTGTGGGCGGAGGGCCCGGACGACGAGGCCACCGAGGCGCTGCTGGACGAATGGGCGGCGGTGGTCGAGGGCGCCGGGCGGTGACGACCCGGAGCCGGTGACGGTACGGCCCCGATCGGCGGGGCGCACGGCATCGTTCGTGCGCCCTGCTGTCCGATTTCACCTCATTCGGAATAATCCGCCACTTCCGTCATGTGTGCGCCGTGTGTGCAGCTCAGGGGCCGTGCACGGGCCCCCTCGTCGTCGTGGGACGATGGTCCGCATGCCAGCAACACCGACGCCGAGTGCCCCGAACGGGCGGTACAACCGCCCGGACGCCTCGATGTCCCTGCTGACCAACGTGATGGACCACAGCCTGGACGAGGGCTACGCCGAAGCGGCCGCCGCGCGGGGCGGTGCCCACGACAGCCGGATACCCGGAACGCTCCGGGGACTGCTCACGCTGGGCGCGGGTCTGGCGCTGGTCGGAGCGGTGGTGACGGTGGGCGCGGTGAACGCGCACAAGGCCGAGCCGTCGCTGGCCAAGGAGCGGGACGCGTTGATCCACCGGATCAACGACAGCAACACCGCGGCCGACCAGATGCAGAAGCAGGTGCAGGAGCTGCGGCGCAAGGTCGACAGCACGCAGCAGCAGGCGCTCGCCTCGGGGGAGGGCGACACGGGCGGTCTGACCGGCGCCGTGGGGCTGGGCGAGGTCACCGGGCCGGGCATGAAGCTGGTCCTGGAGGACGCCGCGGGGACGGGAGCGGGCGGCAACGTCGACCCGCGGGCGGGGCAGGGCTTCTCCAACAGCGGCCGGCTGCGGGACCGCGACCTGCAGCTGGTGGTGAACGGACTGTGGGGGTCGGGGGCGGAGGCCGTCGCGATCAACGGGCAGCGGCTGACCGCGCTCTCCGCGATCCGGGCCGCGGGCGAGGCGGTGCTGGTGGACAACCGGCCGCTGGTGCCGCCGTACAGCATCCAGGCGATCGGGGACGGGCCGAAGCTCCTCACCGCCTTCGAGAACGACATGGCCGGGCAGTACCTGCGGCTGCTCCAGGAGAAGTACGACATCAAGTCGACGCTCTCCACGCAGAAGAGCCTGACGCTGCCGGCGGCGGTGGGGGTGACGCTGCGGACCGCGCAGCCGGTCACGCCCGAGTCCTCGTCGGCCGCGAGCCCCCCGGCCACGCCTGCGGCGGGCGGAACGTCCTCAGCCGGCCCCGGAACTCCGGAGAGCCCGGGCGCGTCCGTCTCACCATCGGCCCCACCGGCTTCACCATCCGCTTCACCAACCGCGACCAGCGGTGGTCCGACCCCCAAGCGGCGTCCGTCGACCGGAACCGCCAAGACCACGACAGGGACAGGAGCAGCCAGACCGTGATTGCCGTACTGGGTCTTGTGATCGGGGTGGTCGTCGGCCTCTTCGTCCAACCCGAGGTGCCTGACGCCGTCGTGCCCTACCTGCCGATCGCGGTGGTCGCGGCGCTCGACGCGGTGTTCGGCGGTGTCCGGGCAATGCTCGACGGGATCTTCAACGACAAGGTGTTCATCGTCTCGTTCCTGTCGAACGTGGTGGTCGCGGCACTGATCGTCTTCCTCGGTGACCAGCTGGGCGTCGGCTCGCAGCTGTCCACGGGCGTGGTCGTCGTCCTCGGCATCCGCATCTTCTCCAACGCGGCCGCGATCCGCCGCCATGTCTTCCGTGCCTGAGTCGGGCCGCACGGCGGCGGAGGAGGAGCGGGAGCCGGAGGCGCCGGTGGCCGCGCGGACCGCTGAGCGGACCGTCGGGAAGCCGCCTGCGCAGCCGGACCGGAGGACGGCTGAGGAGAGGACCGAGGAGACGGCCGGGAAGGCCGTCGAGGAGGTCACCGAGGCGCCCGGGCCGGAGACGGGCGCGGACACCCGGCCGGCTGCTCCGGCGGACGCCGACGGGTGTGCCGAGGATGCCGGGGCGGCACCGGCGGAGGAGGAGTCCGACGCTGAGGCTGAGCTTGAGGCCGCCTCGACGCCCGAGCCGACGCTCAGGTTGCTGAAGCCGGTCCTGCCGGAGCGTTCACCCGGGCCGGAGCGCGCGCCCGAGTCGCCGGCCCGGCCGGTGCCCGCGCCCGGGCCGGCCGCCCGGGCCGCTGCGGCCGTCGAGCCCGCGCCCGCCGTCGTGCCGGAGTCCGAACCCGAGCCGGAGTCCGAGCCCGAGCCGGTCGCGGAGGAGGCCGTGGCGCAACCGCCCGCCGCCGTGGACCGCAGCGCCGGTCGGCGGCGCCTGCAGGCGGCGCTGTGGCCGCCGCGGTTGTCGCGCGGACAGTTGGTGGTGGCGCTGCTGCTGTTCTCGCTCGGCCTGGGGCTCGCGATCCAGGTGCGGTCGACCAACGACCACCACAGCCAACTGCGCGGGGCCCGCCAGGAGGACCTGGTGCGGATCCTCGACGAACTGGACAGCCGTCAGCAGCGTCTCCAGCAGGAGAAGGCGGAGCTGGAGCAGTCCCTGGCGAAGTTGGAGAACAGCTCCAACCAGGCCAAGGAGGCCCAGGAACAGACCAGGAAGAAGGTGACGGAACTCGGTGTTCTCGCCGGTACCGTCAAAGCCACTGGTCCGGGCATCGTACTCACGGTCGATGATCCCCAAGGGCAGGTGAAGGCAGATATGCTGCTGGACACCCTGCAGGAACTTCGAGCGGCGGGGGCGGAGGCGATTCAGATCAACGATGTGCGCGTGGTGGTCAACACCTACTTCACCGACCTGTCGGGCGGTGGGGTGCAGATCGACGGGAAGAAGGCCTCGCAGCCCTATCGGTTCACCGTCGTGGGGAACCCGCAGGATCTGACACCCGCGCTGAACATCCCGGGAGGTGTCGTCCGCACGCTGGAGAGCCACCAGGCGCGGGCGACGATCACCCAGCAGCAGAAGGTGGTCGTCGACGCCCTCGTGGATCCGAAGACGCCGCAGTACGCCAAGCCGGCATCGAAGTGACGAGGCGTCCGACGAACGGCCCGTCAGGGGTCGGCGGCACCCGCTGCGGGGCGTCGCCGTCACGTGGGCGAGACTGGTTCACACCAGTACGCTCCGGAGCAACAACCGCAGCACCAACTGTCGGAGTGCCACTCCAGCGGGCCCGAGCCGCAACCGGTTTCGCAGCCCGTCCGAGGTTCTCACCCTGCCCCGCGGGCGGGTCTGTCACACGCAAGGGGATTCGCCCGTGAGTTTCTTCTCGAAGTTGTTCGGTCGCAACAAGGACCGTGACGCCGCCGCCGTCGAGGCGCCCACCGCGCGCCACCGCCGGCCGGAGGACGAGCCCGCGGTGCCGGGCATGCGACCCGCCCCCGAGGCCGCTCCGTACGCCGGACAGCAGTTGTTCCGGGACGGCGGCGCCGCCCAGTACGCGGGGAATCAGGCGGGCTACGGCGCGTCGGTTGACCCCTCCGGCGACCCGCGCATAGGTTTCCCGTCAGGACCCTCAACCTCTGGTGGAGGGTTTGCCCCGGACCCGTACGCCGGGCACAACCCGTCGGGTGTGCCGCGCCAGGAGGCTGTGAACATGGCTGGCTCCTCTCCGTGCCCCAGGTGCGGCAACCAGAACCCGGCCTCGGCCCGGTTCTGCTCCAACTGCGGCACCGCCCTGCGCGGCGGTCTGCTGCCCGAGGGGGCGGCGGAGACCACGTCGACCATCTCCATCTCCGGCTTGGAGTCGTACGACCCCAACACCACGACCGGAACCGGTGCCACGCCGGCCCTGTCGGCCGAGGTGCTGTCGGCGATCGACGCGCTGCCGCCGGGCTCGGCGCTGCTGATCGTGCAGCGCGGCCCGAACTCGGGCAGCCGGTTCCTGCTCGACTCCGACGTCACCACGGCGGGGCGCCACCCGCAGGGTGACATCTTCCTGGACGACGTCACGGTCTCGCGCCGCCACGTGGAGTTCCGCCGCACCCCGGCCGGCTTCAGCGTCGCGGACGTGGGCAGCCTCAACGGCACCTACGTGAACCGGGAGCGGATCGACGAGGTGTCGCTGAACAACGGCGACGAGGTCCAGATCGGGAAGTACCGGCTGGTGTTCTTCGCCGGCCACAACCGGGGGTACTGAAACCAACGTCGGCAGGAGCCCGAGTGAATACGAATACCCCTTCCTCTTCTCTCGGGGCGGCCACCCCAGTCCCGTCCGGTCCGCAGGCGGACCGCGGCGGGCGCGGGGTGGTCGCGGGCCCCAGGCAGCCGGTCCGCGCGGAGCGGCCCGCCGGGCGGCGCCGCGGCGGTGACGAACTGCTGAGCATCGGCGCGGTGCTCGCCTTCCTGCGCGACGACTTTCCCGAGGTCACCATCTCCAAGATCCGCTTCCTGGAGGCGGAGGGGCTGGTCGAGCCGCAGCGCACGCCCTCCGGGTACCGCAAGTTCAGCCCGGCCGACGTCGAGCGGTTGGCCTACGTCCTGCGGATGCAGCGGGACCACTACCTGCCGCTGCGGGTGATCCGCGAGCACCTGGACGCCATCGAGCGCGGCGAGAGCCCGCCGGCGCTGCCCTCCGCCGACACCCGGCTCGGACCGGTGGAGGAGGCGGACCGCGAACTGGTGGCCTCCGCCGACGTCCCGTCCGGGGTCCGGCTGGGGCGCGCCGAGCTGCTGGCCGCCGCCGAGGCCGGCGAGCGGGAACTCGTCGAGTGGGAGTCCTACGGGCTGGTCGCGCCGGGCCCGGACGGCGGGTACGACGGCGAGGCGCTGCAGGTGGCACGGCTGGTCGCGGAGCTCGGCCGGTACGGCCTGGAGCCGCGACACCTGAGAGCCATGAAGGCGGCGGCGGACCGCGAGGTCGCGCTGGTGGAGCAGGTCGTGGCACCGCTGCGCCGGCACCGGAACCCGCAGACCAGGGCCCACGCGGAGGCCACCGCGCGGGAGCTCGCGACGCTGTCGGTGCGGCTGCACGCCGCAATGGTCCAGGCCGGTCTGCGGACCCGCGGGTAGCCGTACGAACGGCCTCCGGACACCGGGGGCACCGCGCTGACCAGCGGCGTCTGCTCTGCGCTTTCATATCCGGGACCGGAGCCATAGGGTTGCCTGTGTGAATGAGCTCGACGTCGTGGGTGTCCGAGTGGAGATGCCTTCCAACCAGCCGATCGTGCTGCTGCGGGAGGTCGGGGGAGATCGCTACCTGCCGATCTGGATCGGCCCCGGCGAGGCGACCGCGATCGCCTTCGCCCAGCAGGGCATGACGCCGGTGCGCCCGCTGACGCACGACCTGTTCAAGGACGTCCTGGAGGCGCTCGGCCAGCAGCTCACCGAGGTGCGGATCACCGATCTGCGGGAGGGCGTGTTCTACGCCGAGCTGGTGTTCGCCGGCGGCGTCGAGGTGAGCGCCCGGCCGTCCGACGCGATAGCGCTCGCGCTGCGGACCGGCACGCCGATCTACGGGAGCGAGGAGGTGCTCGCCGAGGCGGGCATCGCGATCCCGGACGAGCAGGAGGACGAGGTCGAGAAGTTCCGGGAGTTCCTCGACCAGGTCTCGCCCGAGGACTTCGGGGGCGGCGGCCCGCAGTAGCGGGGCCGCGACTACGGCTGTTCGGCTCATTCGTTTTGCCAAAAACCGTCGACCTACCCACACTAGGGGCACGAAAAACCACTCTCCTGAGTGACGTGGTTTGTCTGGCCCGGCGTGGCGATCGTTGACGGGTCATAGGGGACTGCCTACCGTCAGGAGTGGCTGTCCGGGTGGCCGATGCCCGCAGTCGGGTTGCCCGCAGCACAAGTGGACGGAGGCAAGCATGAGCAGCACCGGCGATGACGCGGCCGTGGGAGGCCTGTGCGCCGTGCACGTGCCGCGCACCGCTCGCACCGTCACGGACCTGTCCCGGGTGGGCAGGTTCCCGGCCGTGCAGCCGGGGCAGCCCGCCATCGAGCGGCTGGCCCCGACATCCGAACTGATCGGCTACCGCGGCCCGACGGCCTGCGCGGCGGCCGGCATCACCTACCGCCAGCTGGACTACTGGGCCCGCACCGGGCTGCTGGAACCCAGCGTCCGGACGGCGTACCCGGCGACCAGCCAGCGGCTCTACAGCTTCCGCGACGTCCTGCTGCTCAAGATCGTGAAGCGGCTGCTCGACGCGGGCGTCTCGCTCCAGAACATCCGGGTCGCCGTCGCCCACCTGCAGGCCGCGGACCAGGCCGACCTGGCCGGGATGACGCTGATGTGCGACGGCGCGACGGTGTACGAGTGCGCCACTCCGCAGCAGGTGGTCGATCTGCTGAAGGGCGGTCAGGGGGTCTTCGGCATCGCGGTGGGAGCGGTCTGGCGGGAGCTGGAGCTCACCCTCGGGCGGCTGCACGCCGAACGCACGGACACCGGCGAGACACTGGTCGGGCAGGACCCGGCCGACGAACTCGCCCAGCGGCGCAACCGGGCGGTCTGAGCACCGACTTCGACGGGGCCGCGGGCCCGGACGGGGAACCGTTCGGGCCCGCGGCCTCGTCGTGTTGCCTGGAAACGATCGAGGGAGGGGCACGTGGGGGTCGGCACCGGGATATCGGGGCTGCTGCGGCGCAGGGCCGGACTGCTGGGGACACGGCTGCGGCAGCGGCGGACGCAGCGCAGGGTGTTCCAGGTCGGGACGGTGCTCTGCACGCTCGCACTGGCACCGAGCGCCTGGGTGTGGATCTCGGCGGGCGACCGGGTCGGCACGGTGGAGAGCGCGCCGTCCGCGCCCGTCGCGGTGGTCTTCGGCGCCGGGCTGGACCAGGGCAAGCCCTCGCCGTACCTGGAGCACCGGCTGGTCGCGGCGGTCGACCTGTACCGGGAGGGCAAGGTCCGGGCGATCCTGGTGACCGGCGACAACGGGCGGGTCGAGTACGACGAGCCCGACGCGATGTTCACGTACCTGACCGGGCACGGGGTGCCCGCCGAGCGGGTGGTCCGGGACTACGCCGGCTTCGACACGTGGGACTCCTGCACCCGCGCGCACCGGATCTTCGGGGTGGACCGGGCCGTGCTGGTCAGCCAGGACTTCCACGTCCGGCGGGCGCTGGCGCTCTGCGAGGCGGCGGGCATCCGGTCGTACGCCGTCGGGGTGCCGGAACTGCACGACGAGACCTGGCTGTACGGCGGGCTGAGGGAGGTGGCAGGGGCGGGCAAGGCGGCGGTCAACGCCTGGCTGCGGCCGGACCCGGTGTTCCTCGGGCCCAAGGAGGACGGCATCCGCGAGGCGCTGGCGAGCGCGGCGGCCAAGCAGCCGTAGGCGGGCGGCCGGGCGGGGCGTCCGGCCGGGTTCGTACGCACTGTCGGACCCGTGCGCGATGATCGGCGGGTGCGATCACTGCCGAGCATCATCCACCTCGACATGGACGCCTTCTTCGCGGCGGTGGAGCAGGCGGCCAAGCCGAGCCTGCGCGGCAAACCGGTGATCGTCGGCGGGCTCGGCGGGCGGGGGGTCGTCTCCACGGCCTCCTACGAGGCACGGAAGTTCGGGGTGCACTCGGCCATGCCGATGGCGCAGGCGCGGCGGCTCTGTCCCAACGCGGCTTTCCTGTCGGGCCGTTTCGAGGCCTACCGGCAGGTCAGCGAGACCGTGATGGGCCTGCTGCGGGAACTGTCGCCGCTGGTGCAGCCGCTCAGCCTGGACGAGGCCTTCGTGGACCTGGAGGCCGGTCCGTACGGCCCGGTGCTGGCGGAGACGGACCACGACACCGGCGAGCGGCTGGTGCTCGCGCTGGCGGAGGACCTGCGGGCCGACATCCAGCGGCTCACCGGACTGACCGGTTCGGTGGGGGCCGCCGGGTCCAAACTGATGGCCAAGATCGCCTCCGAGCAGGCCAAACCGGACGGCCTGGTGCTGATCGAGCCCGGGCAGGAACGGGCCGTGCTCGGGCCGATGCCCGTGCGGGCGCTGCCCGGGATCGGGCCGGCCACCGAACAGGTGCTGCGCAGGGCCGGGCTGAACACCGTCGCCGACCTCGCCGAGGCGGGCGAGACGGAGCTGGTCCAGCTGCTCGGACGGGCGCACGGCGCCGGGATCCACCAGATGGCGATAGGACTGGACGAGCGGCCGGTGGTGGCCGACCAGGACGCCAAGTCCGTCTCGGTGGAGGACACCTACGAGGTGGACCTGGCCGACCGGGAGCGGGTGCTGCGCGAGGTCGAGGCACTGGCCGCCCGGTGCGTGCGGCGGCTGCGAGCGGCCGGGCGCTCGGGGCGGACCGTGGTGCTCAAGGTGCGGCGGTTCGATTTCTCGACGCTGACCCGCTCGGAAACGCTCGGCGGACCCACGGACGACGAGTCCGTGATCACCGCGACCGCACGACGGCTGGCCGAGCAGGTGGACATCACCGGCGGGGTCCGGCTGCTCGGCGTCGGTGTCGCCCAACTCGCCGACTACACCCAGGAGGACCTGTTCGCGCAGGCCCTGCGGGAGGAAGCGGCGGAACACGCGGAGGCGGCGGAGGAGGTCGAGACCGCCGAGGAGGAGCCGGAGGCCGTCACGGTGCGGCGGTGGATGCCCGGACAGGACGTCCGGCACGCGGAGTTCGGGCCGGGCTGGGTGCAGGGCAGCGGCGTCGGGAGGGTCACCGTACGGTTCGAGACGCCCTGGAGCGGGCCCGGGAGAGTGCGGACCTTCGCGGTGGACGACCCGGCGCTGGAGCCGACGCGGCCGCTGCCGCTACGCCAGGACGCGGACCCGGACCCGGACACGGACGGTGGGGCGGACGACGGGCGCTGAGGGGGCGACGGGGGCGAGGGGGGCGCCGAGGGGCGGGGGGACGGACGCGGGCGGGAACACGAAAGCGGCCCCACCCGGTGGGGGAGTACCGGGTGGGGCCGCATCACCGTGCCGGGCCCCGTACGTTCGTGATGCCCTCGCGACGTACGGAGACCGGGGCCCCGCGCCCTGTCCCTGAGCGCGGGGGCCGGACGCCTCGTCAGGCGTCGGTCTTCACCAGCTCGTCGCTGGAGTCCTGCTGGGCCGAGCCGCCGACGACGGTCAGCGGAGCGGCCGACTTGGCACCGCGGATCAGGAACGGGACGACACCGGCGACCACGCAGACCACGGCCGCGACCCAGAACGCGTGCTTGTAGGCGTCGAGGGTGGGCAGCGTCAGCGGGATCTGCGGCGGCAGCTTCATGGTGTCGCCGGTCAGGATGGCGGCCATGACGGCGGTGCCGATCGCGCCACCGACGGTGCGCAGCACCGAGTTCATGCCGTTGGCGATACCGCTCTGCTCGACCGGGACGGCGCCGTTGATGTAGGCCGGCATCGCGGCGAAGGCGAGGCCGACACCGAGGCCGAAGATCGCCGAGGCAGTGTAGATGTCGCCCTCACGGCTGTGCCGCAGGGCCAGGTAGGCCATCGCGACGGCGCCGAGGACACCACCGAGGACCAGCGGCAGACGCGGGCCGCGGCGGGCGATCAGCAGGGCGCCGAGCGGCGCGGCGACCATCGAGCCGATCGCGGACGGCAGCAGCATCACACCGGCGTGCAGGACCGTGGCGGTGAAGCCGTAGTGGGTCAGCTTCTCCGGGGTCTGGGCGAAGTTGCTGATGACCATGAACGAGCCGTACATGCCGAAGCCGATGAGCAGGCCCGCCAGGTTGGTGAAGGCCACGGCCGGGCGGGACATCATCTTCATGTCCACCAGCGGGTGCGCGACCTTGGTCTCGATGACGCCCCAGACCAGGGCGACGACGGCGGCGACGGCGAACAGACCGAGGGTCTTGGTGGAGGTCCAGCCCCAGTGGTTGCCCTGGCTGACCGCGACCAGCAGTGCGGAGAGCCAGCCGGCCAGGGTGAGGGCGCCGAGCGGGTCGGCGCCGCCCTCCTTGTCGGTGACCGGGTCCGACGGGACGCGGAAGGCGACCAGGGCGATCGCGATCAGGCCGAAGACCAGGCCCATCCAGAAGATCGACTTGTAGTTCCAGTGCTCCAACAGGACACCGGTGGCCACCAGGCCAAGGCCGGAGCCGACACCCATCGAGGCGCTGATGGCGGCGACGCCGCCGGTCACCTTCTGCTTGGGCAGCTCGTCGCGGACGATGCTGATCGCCAGCGGCATGACGCCACCGCCGGCGCCCTGCAGGACGCGGGCGACGACCAGCCAGGTGAACGAGTGGGTGCTGACGGCCAGCGCCGAACCGGCGACCAGGCCCGCCAGCGAGATCAGCAGCATCGGCTTGCGGCCCCGGAGGTCGCCGAAGCGGCCAAGGAGGGGAGTCAGCACGGCTGCGGAGAGCAGGTTGGCGGTCATCAGCCAGGTGACGCTGGAGGCCGAGACGCTCAGTTCCTTGGCCAGCGAGGGCAGGATCGGGACGACCGCGGTCTGCACCACGCTGAACGACAGCATCGCCAGGATGAGGGCCGGCAGGACCCGGGCGCTGCTCTGCTTCTCGGCCGCGGTGGTGGGCTGGGGTGCCTCACTCACGGTTGCTTCCTCCCGTACATAGTGAATGAACTGAAGTAACCATGCAGGGAGATACTTCAGAGTGTCAAATATCGAGCGGTTAAGCTTTGGCAAAGGAGAAGAGTCGGGGCTTCCGGGGGCGCCTGCGGCGGGCTGCGGGTGCGGGGTGGGGGCGCCTGCGGCGGGCTGTCGGGGGTGGTGCGGTGGGCGGGGGAAGAGTCGGGGGGTAGGGTG
>NZ_JBHWCL010000209.1:0-13882 GCF_042735125.1 Kitasatospora sp. NPDC059599
GCCGGACCGGCCCCGCCGCACCGGGCAGCCGCGGCGGCCTCGACCGGCCTCGACCGGCCAACCGGCAACTCCGTGATGCGCCGGCTCGGGCGCGAGTTCACCTCCCAGCCGCGAGGCGGTGATCGCCGGCTGCCGCCGGCACGCCTGAGCCCTCTCCGGCGGCACGCCGGTCAGGCCCCGGCGGACGCCAGCCGGGCGTGGCGCCGGGCGGTCGCCTCGACGGGATCCAGCACCGGTACGGCGGCCAGCAGGCCCTTGGTGTAGGCGTGCCGAGGGGAGTCGTACACCGAGTCGGCGTCGCCCAGCTCCACGATCCGTCCGGCCCGCATCACCGCGACCCGGTCGACGCTCCCGGCGACCACGCCCAGGTCGTGGGTGACCAGGACCAGCCCGGCCCCGGTCTCGGCGCGCAACTCGTGCAGCAGGTCGAGGATCTGGGCCTGGACGGCGACGTCCAGCGCGGTCGTCGGCTCGTCGGCGACCAGCAGCCGCGGCTCGCAGGCCAGGGCCATCGCGATCAGCACCCGCTGGCGCATGCCGCCGCTGAACTCGTGCGGACGCGACCGCGAGCGCCGCGCCGCGTCGGCGATGCCGACGGGGTCGAGCACTTCGACGGCCCGAGCCCCGGCACCCCGGCGTCGACACCTGCTCAAGTGAGGGGGACCGCGACCTCCTACGCCGACCTGCGCGCACTGATCTTCAACTGTACGCTCAAGCGCTCGCTCGAGCGCAGCCACATCAGGGCCTGATCGATGTCAGCCGCGGCATCCTGGAGCGCCAGGGAGTCGCCGTCGACGTGATCCGCGCCGTCGACCACGACATCGCCACCGGTGTCTGGCCGGACATGACCGCACACGGCTGGGAAACCGACGAATGGCCGGCCCTGTACCGCCAAGTGATGGCCGCGGACGTCCTGATCGTCGTCGGCCCGATCTGGTTGGGCGACAACTCCTCCATCATGAAGAAGGTCATCGAGCGCCTCTACGCCTGCCGGCTCCGGCTTCTTCGTCGGCGTCGCACTGCTCTGCGCGATCGACAAGGCCCTGGCCGTGGTTCGAGACCCATGACCGGCGACGCTACCGGCCGAAGACGGCAAGCGAGCCGACGACGGGCGCCGCGCCATGCTTCGGTAGGAGGAGGGAGTCCATGCGGAGCGTCGGCCCGCAGGAGGGGGTTCGAAGACGGACGGCCCGTCAGCGGTTCGCCATGCGGGTGACGACCAGCTCGCGGCAGAGGTAGTTGGGTGGGCCCATCAGCGTGATGGCGCGTGCGTCCTGGGCCAGCCGGTTCAGGGGGTGGCTGCGGGAGAAGGCGGCGCTGCCGGCCAGGCCCTGGGCCGTGCGGCAGAGTGCTTCGGCAGTCTCCGATCCGAAGACCTTGGCGGTGAGCGCGCTCCCGGTGCGGTCTCCCGGAGCCGAGGTCGCGGCCTCCACCACGCCCCGGACCGCTGCGAGCTGCGCGCCCAGTTCGAAGATGTGGTGCCGGGACAGCGGGTTGTCCGGGAGTGCGCGTCCGTGCGCGGTCCCGACCGCCGTGTCGTGGGCCTCTTGGGCGATGCCCAGCGCGACGGCGCCGAGGGTCAGGCCCAGGGTGTGCGGGTGGCCGATGGCCTCGGGGGTCCGGTGGGAGCGGGTCAGTACGTCCGCCTCCTCGGCCCGGTAACGGCTGAGCCGGATCAGCCCGGTCGCGGAGCGGCGCATCCCGGACAGATCCAGCACGCCGTCGAACACGAAGCCCGGCCGAGTGCTGTCGACCACGAAGACGCCCTGGTCGGACCGGCCGTAACTGCCCTGTGGCGCCTCCTGTTCGTCGCCGGTCCGGGCCAGGACCAGGTAGAAGTCGGCGACACCCGCGCCGGTGGTGAAGGTCTTGGCCCCGTCGAGTTCCCAGGCCCCGGTCGAGCACCGGGTCGCGGTGGTGGAGACCTTCTGCTTGGCGGCGTCGGTGCCCGGCTCGCTCCACGAGGAGGCGAAGATCCGGCCGTCGTGGGCGACCGCGCTCAGGAGCCGCTTGCGATGCTCGTCGGAACCGTAGGCGATGATCCGGCTGACGGCCGCGTAGTGCAGGAACACGATGATCGCGACCGAGGCGTCGGCCCGGGCCAACGCGGTGATCACCGCGTTGGCCTCGTGCCAGTCGGCGTCGAGGCCGCCGTACTCGGCGGGGATCGGCAGGCGGAGGACGCCGGTGGTGCGGAGCGCCGCCAGGACGACCTCGCTCGGCCGCCCGGTGCTGTCGTCGCCGGCCTCCGCCCGGAGTGCCGTGAGGGCCTCGGAGAGCTCCAGGGGGCCCGGTGCGTCGGTGGGGGTGGTGGGCCGATCCATGGATTCCTCGCCTTTGCTCGTCGTTTGGGTTGGAATGCCCCATCGCGGGTGTGGCACGGTTAATTAGCCTATAGCCGCGGAGCGTCCGAAGACAGGGGGTAGCGGATATCGGACAGGGCGTCGAGGCTATTGAATTCTCCTTTCGTTTCGGTATCGACCGGGCCGTGGTGATGCTTCTCACAGGTTTCCGGTCGGCTTGAACGGCATGGCTGAGCTGCGGATCCATGCGGAAGATCAGCTTCCGGGCGGCGGGCATGCCAACGGCTGGCGTCGAGGGTGACCCATGGAAGCGATTTTCGGACAACTGTTCTTCTGGGTGTTCGTTCAATCGGTATGCGGTGCAGGCTACTGTCGGTTCGATCATCGGAACCACTCGATATCGGCGATATGGGCTCCGAAAAGCGACTGACTAAAAAAGGAGAATAATGGAACGGGGGAAGATCGGTGTGCTCTTGGTGTGCGAGGACGGCTTGGAGCGTGCCGGGTTGGGTGCCGTCCTCGGCGGTGATCCCGGCGTGTTGATTGTCGGGGACGTGTCATCTTCGGCGGAGGCGCAACGGGCGGTTTCGGCGTTACGGCCGGACGTCATCCTGTGCAGCGAGCGGACGCTTTCGTACCAGACCATGGAACTCGCGGAGAATCTCACGACGCAGTCCAACGACGCCCGGCCGGTCCATCTCATAGTCCTGGTTCCTACGCTGGACGACCGGAACATGGACCTGTTGCGCTTCGACCGGTGCACACTGATCGACCGGCGGATGAACAAGGCCGAGTTGATCGCCGCCGTCCGGTTGACCGCCGCCGGGTACCGGCCCATCAGGGACGACCTGGCGAGCAGCCTGGCGAGAGTGTCGGTGAACCTGAACGGCGCTGGTCGGGAGGCCAAGGACCGGGTGCAGGCCCTGACCAAGCGTGAGCGGCGGGTGTTCGAGCTCATGGTCCAGGGATTCTCGAACCCGGAGATCGCCTCCGGCCTCAAGGTCACCGAATCCACGGTGAAGTCCCATGTCCAGGGAATCCTCACCAAGCTCGAACTCCGGGGCCGTGTGCAGGCCGTCATCTACGCCTACGAGGCCGGCCTCGTCTGCGGCCGCGCCGGCTGAGGACCGGCAATCCCGGCGGGCATCCCCGGGTGTGCCCGCGGAGGAGTCGGGTGAAAGGACATTCCCGGCCCGGATTCAGGACAGGACCAAAGGAACCAGGAGTCACAGTGGACACTCCCGCGAACACGCTTGCCGGCGACATCAACTGGGAGGCCGAAGACCTCTACATTTCGATCGTCAGCGATCCGGCCGGACGAGACCCGTACGACGGTTACCGAAGGCTGCGCGAGATCGCGCCGGTCCTGCGCACGTCGACGGACGCGCTGGTCCTCACCCGCTACGAGGACTGCGACGCCGCCCTGCGGCACCGGAGCCTCGGGAAGTCCGGGCGAGTGACGCAGTCGACCGGCCACGGGACGGGGGACTCGGTGGGCCGCAGCATGCTGTTCAGTAACCCGCCCGAGCACACCCGCCTGCGCCGGCTGGTCAGTTCCGCGTTCACCACCCGCCACACCGAACAGCTGAGGGGCTCCGTCACCGCCCAGGCGAACGCCCTGGTGGCCGGGCTGCGCGACAACGAGGACTTCATCTCGGCCGTGGCCCTGCCGCTGCCGGTCAACGTGATCTCGGACCTGCTCGGGGTGCCGCACGCCGACCGGATCGGCATCACCCCGCTGGTGCACGACATCACCGGGGTGCTCGAACCCTTCGTCGCCGGCGAGGCGTTCACCCGGGCGAACAGTGCGCAGACCACGTTGGCGGAGTACTTCTCCGGACTGCTGGCCGAAAAGCGCCGGAGCCCCGCCGACGACCTGCTCAGCCGACTCGCGGCGGGCCCCGGGGGCGACGCCGAGGACGACGCCCTCGATGACGCGGACACCATCGCCACGGCCATCGTGCTGTTCGGCGCCGGCTACGAGACCACGGTGAACCTGTTGGGCAACGGCCTGCGTGCACTGCTGGAGGCGCCCGACCAGTTCGCCCTGCTGCGACAGCGTCCGGAGCTGCTGCCCTCGGCCGTCGAGGAGATGCTCCGCTACGACTCGCCCATCCAGATAAACGGCCGCAACGTGCTGGAGCCGACCACCCTGGCCGGTCTGGAGGTCGAGCCGGGGCAACTGGTCGTCACCATGCTCGGCGCCGCCAACCGGGACCCGGCCAAGTTCACCGACCCTGACCGGTTCGACATCACCCGCGACGACGGTCCGCACCTGGCGTTCTCCTCCGGCATCCACTTCTGTCTCGGCGCCCAACTCGCCCGGCTCGAAGCCGACATCCTGTTCACCACGCTGCTCGCGACCTACTCGCGGATCGAACTGGCGGGAGATCCGGTCCCCCGCCCCGGTCTGACGGTGCACGGCCTGGAGAAGCTGCCGGTCGCCGTCACGCCCTGACGTCACACACTCGTGCACAGCGGCCCCTTCGGGCCCGGACGACGATGCGTCCGGGCCCGAAGTCGTTCCACCTCAGCCGCGCTGGTCCAGCTCGTCGGCGACGAACTCGGCCAGGTCGGCCAGGCTCTGCCCGCCGAGCATGCGCGCCATGGGCACCATCACCCCGTACTCCCGCTGCACCCGGCTGCGCACCTCGGTCGCCATGAGGGAGTCGAGCCCCATCCGGTTCAGCGGCTTGCGGTCGCTCAGGCGCTGCGGCGGCAGGGCCAGGACCTTGGCCAGCTGTGCGGCGAGGAACTCGTGCACCGTGCCCGGGTCGCCGGCCTGGGGCGTGGCCGGTGTGACCGGTGTGACCGGTGTGACCGGGGTGACCGGCACGACCGGAGCGACCGTGGCCGGGGCGACCGGCGCGGGCCGGACCGGAACCACCGGGGCGGGTACGGGCCGGGCCGGAGCCGCCGGGACCGTCCGTACCGCCTGAGAAGTCGACTCCTCGGCCGGCACCGACGGCTCCTGGCCGCCGACCACCTCACGCAGCAGCGGGTCCCGGGCGGCATCCGGGTAGGCCGCGCTCCACCGGCTCCAGTCCGCGTCGAGTACCGTGAGCTGCCCGGCCGGTCCGTCCAGCAGCCGCTGGAGCAGGGTGATCCCCTCCTCCGGGGTGAAGCTGTCCACGCCTTGCGGGGCCAGGTCCCGGCCGTGCTCGTCGGCGTACCGGGCGACCATGCCGACCGTCGACCAGAAGCCCCAGTTGACCGAGAGCGCGGGCAGCCCCTGGTCCCGGCGGTGGTGGGCCAGCGCGTCCAGCGAGGCGTTGGCGGCGGCGTAGGCCCCCAGCATGGGCGACCCGAGGATCGCCGACGCCGAGGAGAACAGCACGAAGAAGTCCAACGGCTGCCGTTCCAGCACCCGGTGCAGCGCCCAGGCCCCGGCGGCCTTCGGCCGGACCATTGCGGTGACCTGCTCGGGGGTCGTCTCGGCCGCCGAGACCAGCTCGATGACCCCGGCCGCGTGCAGCACTCCCCGCACCGGCGGGCGGCCAGCGGCCGCGTGGTCCCGCAGCAGCGCGCGCAGCGCGTCCTCGTCGGCCACGTCGACCGCGTGGTACGTCACGCGGGCACCGGAGAGCTCCAGACCGCGTAGCTCCGACGCCCGGTCACCGAGCGGGCTGCGGCCGAGCAGCACGACGTCCGCGGCCCCCCGCTCGACCAGCCAGCCGGCCAGCTTGAGGCCGATCCCGCCGAGACCGCCGGTGACCAGGTAGGAGCCCTCCGACGCCGTCCATGACTGCGCCTCGGTCACCGGCGCGGCGGCGGTTCGGGCCGCCGTCTCCGGCGCCTCCGGCTCCTCGAACCGCACCAGGACCTTGCCGATGTGCCGGGCCCGGGCCATCTGCCGGAAGGCTTCCTCGACCTCACCGATGTCGTAACTCTCGTACGGCAGCGGCTCGATCGCCCGGCCGTCGACCAGTTCCAGCACCCGCTCCAGGAGTGTACCCACCTGCTGCGGGCGGGTCCGCAGCATGTCGACGAGGTCCATCGCGTAGAAGGCCAGGTTCCTGGAGAACGGCAGCAGACCGATCGGACTGTTCTCCAACAGGTCCTTCTTGCTCAGCTCCACGTAGCGGCCGTACGGCGCGATCAGCGACAGGTTCTGTGGGATCGCCTCCCCGGAGAGCGAGTTGAGCACCACGTGGACACCCTCGCCGCGGGTCGCCGCCAGGACGGACTCGGCGAAGTCCCCCGAACGGGAGTCGGCGACGTGCTTGACCCCCATGGCCTTCAAGAGTGCGCGCTTCTGCGGGCTGCCCGCCGTCGCGTAGATCTCCGCCCCGCGCCAGCGGGCGATCTGGATCGCCGCCAGGCCCACGCCACCCGTGGCCGAATGGATCAGCACCCGCTCCCCGGGAGCCAGCCTCGCCAGCTCGCACAGGCCGTAGTAGGCCGTGAGGTACGCGGCCGGCAGCGTCAGTGCCTCCTCGACGGTCAGCCGGGCCGGCACGCGGGCGACGAGGTGGGCGCTGGTGACCACATGGCTGGCCAATGCCCCCTCGGACAGGGCGATCACCTCGTCACCCGGCTGCAGTCCGGCCACGCCCTCACCGAGCGCCGTGACCACGCCCGCGCACTCCCAGCCGAGCTTCGCACCCTCGCCTAGGCCCGGGTAGGCGCCCATCACGGTCAGGACGTCCCGGTAGTTCAGCGCCGTCCGGGTCACCCGGATCCCGACCTCGCCGGGGCCGGGGTCGCGGTGCTCCACCGGTATCGGTCCGAGTGTGTCGAGCAGCCCGTTGGTCCGGTTGCGGACCTCGTAACGGGCCGGCACGTCCGCCGTTCCGGGGTCGGCCGGCGCCGTGCCCGGGAGGGTGTGCGGAACCAGCCGCGCCACGTACCGCCGACCGTCGCGGAAGGCGATCTGGTTCTCCGGTCCGTCCGCGGCGAGCAGTTCGGCCGCGAGCAGATCGACGCAGCGGCTACCCGACCCGCCGGGCAGGTCGACCAAGGCGCACCGCCACTGGCGGTACTCCTGGATGAGGGAGCGCCCCAGCCCCCAGAGCATCGACTGGCCGACGGAGACCGGTCCGTGCCCGTCCGGCAGGTGCTGCGCGCCGTCGGTCACCAGCCAGAGCCGCCCGGCGGGCCACCCCACCGCATCCAGGGCCTGGAAGAGGTGCAGCACGCTGTGCAGGCCGAGCCGCTCGGCCGAGGCGACCGCCGCAGCCGCCGTGTCCCGGTCGGTCCTCGGGTCCGCGGCGTCCCGCGCCCACAGGTGCACGATGCCCGCGCAGGGCCGGTCGCCGGCCTCCTGGCGGACCGCGGTGAGCAGCCGGCGGTACTCGTCGGCCGCGCCCGGCGCGATCTCGTACCGGTCGGCGGCCGTGCTGCGGTAGCGCTCACCCGCGGTCACCACCACCGCGCGGCCGCCCAGCTGGTCCACCAGCGTGTCAGCAGTGTCGCCGCGATCGGCGAACACCAGCCAGTAGCCGTCGCGCGGCCCGGCCGCGGTGGCCGGGGCGGTGGGCCGCCACACGAGTTCGTGCAGCCACCCGCTGCCGTCGCGCTGCGTCGGCCGTGGCACCAGGAAACGCAGCGACACGCCTTCGAGTTCGGCGAGCAGCACACCGTCGTCGTCCCACACCTGCACGGTGCCGACGATGGCGTCCGGGCGGACGGCGGTGCGCACCGCGTGGCTCCAGACCGCACCCTGCGGGCGCCGGTACAGCCGCACCCGCTCGATGCTGCCCAGGACGAAGGCGTCGTGCTCGCTGGCGGTCCGGAAGCCCTCGGTGGCGGCCGCCAGGGTGTGACCGCAGGCGTCCAGCAGAGCGGGGTGGAAGAGGTGACGGGGGTCGGCGTCGCGGATCGACTCGGGGGCCTGGATCCGGGCCAACGCCTCGCCGTCCCGGCGCCACAGCCGGTCGACCCCCTGGAAGGCACCCAGCCACTGGTTGCCCTTGGCCGCGAACCGGCGGTAGAACTCCTCGCCGGCCAGCTCCTGGCAGCGCTGCTGCACCGCCTCGCGCGGCTCACCCGCGCCCGCCGTGGGTGAGCCGATCGGCTCGGACGGGTCCAGGCGGCCCGTGACGTTGCGGGAGTGCTCCGTCTGGTCGTGGTAGCGGCTGCCGACCAGGAAGGACCAGGATCCGTCGGCGCCCTGCTCCAGCGTCACCCGGACGGTCGGCGCCGGTTCGTCGGCGGAGACGAAGATGCCCTCGTGGTAGGTGATGTCCCGGATCGCGGGCGCCGATCCGAAGACCGAGGCGGCGGCCGCCGACACCAGCTCCACGTAGGCGGTGCCCGGGACGATCACCACCCCCTGGACCTGGTGGTCCCGGATGTAGGGGTTGGCGTCGAGGTCCAGCGGCCCCTCCCACACGTGCCCGGCGCCCGGCACCGGGGCGCCCAGCAGCGGGTGCCCGGTACCGGCCGGCACCGGGGCTGCTGCCGTCGCCCGGCCGGCCGAGCCCCGCACGGCGGGCCGATCGGTGGGCCGGAGGGCTTCCGGGTTCTCCGGGAACCAGTACCGCTGCCGCTGCCACGCCGGGCCGGGCAGCCGGACGTACGCCGACTCCGCCGGGAACAGCCGGCCGAGGTCCACCGGGTGGCCGCTCAGGTGCACTGCGGCGAGCCCGTCCAGCAGGCAGGCCAGCTCCGGCTCGTTGCGCCGGGTGGAGCCGACGGCCAGGCTGTCGCTCTTCGCCGCGTCGATGTACTCGCGCACGGCGGGCGTGAGGATCGGGTGCGGGCTGATCTCGATCACCACCGTCGGCCCCTGCTCCAGCAGCCGCTGGACCACCGGCCCGAACCGGACCGGCTCGCGCAGGTTGCGGGCCCAGTAGGCGGCGTCGAGCGTGCTGCCGTCCAGCGGCCGCTCGTCGACCGTGGAGTACATCGGCACCGTGCCGGCCCGCGGCCTGAGCGAACGCAGCCCCTTGAGCAGCGGAGCCCGCAGCTTCTCCACCTGCGGGCCGTGCGAGGCGAAGTCCACCTGCACCAGCCGGCAGAACACTCCGCGCTTCTGCAGCGTCTCGAACACCTTGCGCATCGCGTCGCCGTCGCCGGAGAGCACGGTCGACAGCGGGCCGTTGACCGCCGCCACCGAGATCACCCCGGCGTACGGCTCCAGCAGCTGCTCGGCCTCGGCCGCGCTCAGCTCGACGGAGGCCATCACGCCCTTGCCGGAGACCTTCTTGGCCAGGGCGCTGCGCCGGCAGATCACGGCCGCCGCGTCCGCCACGCTCAAGGACCCCGCCACACAGGCGGCCGCCGCCTCGCCCATGCTGTGTCCGACCACGAAGTCGGGCTCGACCCCCCAAGAACGCCACACTGCGGCCAGCGCCACCTCGATCGCCCACAACGTCGGCTGGATGACGTCCACGCCCTCCAGCGCGTCCGTGCCCTCGGTGAGCCGCTCGATCACCGACCAGCCGGCCTCGGCCTGGATCGCGGCGTCGCACTCCTCCAGTGCACGGCGGAACTCGGGCTCGGTGCGCAGCAGTTCGCGCCCCATCCCGACCCACTGCGACCCCTGGCCGGGGAACACGAACACCACCTGGGCGCGCTCGGCGTACACGTCGTCCGCGGACCGCAGGCCGGCGCTCGGTTCGTCCGCGAGGAAGGCCCCGAGCTTGCCGGCCAGGTCCTTGTGGTCGGAGCCGACCAGGGTGAGCCGGCTCTCCCGGTGCTCCCGGCGGGTCGCGGCGCTGAAGCAGACGTCGTCGAAAGGGAGTTCACTGCCCGCACCGCCCGGCTCCAGGTAGCGGCGGTAGGCCTCCGCAACCGAGCGCAGCGTCTCGGGCTGGTGCGAGGACAGCGCCAGCAGCCGGGCGCGGCCCTCCTCGGGCTCGGGCCGCTCGGCCGGAACCGGACGGTACGCGCCGAGCACCACGTGCACGTTCGTACCGGAGATCCCGAACGAGCTGACTCCGGCCAGGGCGGGCCGCTCGGACTGCGGCCAGTCCTGCGCCTCCTGGGGCACCCGCAGCGGCGCCCGAGACCAATCCACCGCCGAGGTCAGCTCGGCGCTGTGCAGGCTGGGCGGGATCACCCCCCGCTCGACCGCCAGCACGGCCTTGATCAGTCCCGCGATGCCCGCGGCGCCCTCGGTGTGACCGATGTTCGTCTTCACCGAACCGACCACCAGCGGCCGGTCTGCGGGGCGGCCCTCGCCGAGCACGGCCGCCAGCGCCCGCAGCTCCACCGGGTCCCCGGCGCCGGTGCCGGTTCCGTGCGCCTCCACGTAGTCGACCTGCGCCGGGTCCACGCCCGCGTCCGCGTACGCCGCCCGCAGCGCCTGCTGCTGCCCCTCGTCCGCGGGCGCCATCATCGCCCCACTGCTCTGCCCGTCGTTGACGGCGGCCGAGCCCAGGATCACGGCCCGGATCGAGTCGCCGTCGTCGATCGCGTCGTCCAGCAGCTTGAGGGCGACCACGCCGACGCCCTCACTGCGCACGAAGCCGTTCGCGTGGACGGAGGCGAACTTGCAGCGGCCGTCGGGCGCCAGCATCTTGCCGTTGGAGAATGTGATGCTCTCCTCCGGCACCAGGACCAGGTTCACCCCGCCGACCAGCGCGAGCGAGGACTCGCCGTTGCGCAGGCTTCGGCAGGCCAGGTGCACCGCGGTGAGGGACGACGAGCACGCGGTGTCCACCGTGAAGCTGGGGCCGCGCAGGTCGAAGGCGTACGACAGCCTGCCGGACAGCACGCTCGGCGCCGTCCCGGCGTTGGCGTAGATGTCCAGGACGCCCTGCCGGCTCATGGTGTCCCAGTAGTTGCGCCCCATCGAGCCGATGAAGACCCCGGCCTTCCCGGCGGCCAGTCGCTCGCGGGTGAGGCCGGCGTCCTCGAGGGCGGCGGCCGCCGTTTCCAGCAGCAGCCGCTGCTGGGGGTCCATGTGCTGGGCCTCGCGCGGGGCGATGCCGAAGAAGTCGGCGTCGAACTCCTCGACGGAGTCCAGGAACCCGCCGTGCCGGCTGATGATCCGCCCGGGCGTGCCCGGTCGGGGGTCGTAGTACGCGTCGATGTCGAACCGGCTGGGTGGCACCTCCGTGATGCAGTCGCGTCCCTCGCTCAGGCGCGACCAGTACTCCTCCAGGCCGTTCGCCTGAGGAAACCTGCACGCCATGCCCACGATCGCGATGGCGGGACCGGCGGCCTGCGGCCCCTCGCCCTGCTGGTCCTCGCGCTGCTGGTTCCCGTCCTGCTGGTCCCCGCTGTGCTTCCGACTGGCCATTGTCACTCCTGTTCTCGTCAGATTGCCCATGAAGCGGTGGCGCCGATGGTCAGCACGGCGCTGCTGACCACGAACCCCGGCGCGGCACCCGCGAGCAGGACGTGGTCTCCGGGCGCGAGCTGCCCGGTGGTCATGAGGTGGTCGAGTGCGACGACGTGGTCGCTCGCCGCGAGATGGCCGACGGTCCGGCCGAAGTCCCAGGTCGATACGGACTCCGGCAGTCCGAGCGGGTCGAGGAAGAACTGTGAGACCAGGTACTGGCCCTGGTTCACGTAGATCGCCTTGGCGACGTCCCCGACGTCGATCCCGGCCTCCTCCAGGGAGCGCCGGGCCACGTCGGCCTGCTTCTTGGCGATCATCTCGTTGACCTCGGTGAGCGGCCGGTACTCCCGGCTGAAGTGCCGGGCCCGCTCGACCATGTCGATGTGCTCCCTGCCGTGCCCGTCGAACAGCGGCACCCCGCCGCGGTGCAGGCCCTCCAGCTCCGGGATCACCAGGTGGTTCACCGAACGCACCCGGGCGAACCCGTCGGCGGTGTCCAGCACCATCGCGCTGGCCGCGTCACCGATCACCGTGCCCGGCCCGTAGCCGCGCCAGCGGTCGGCCTTCGGCGACTTGAAGTTGTCCGAGGTGGTGAGCAGCGCGGTGGTCCGCGACCGGTCCACGCTCAGCTGCCCTGCCGCGAGCTCCAGCGCGGCCAGCATGCCGTTGCAGCCCTGCCTGACCTCGAACACCGGGATGTTCCCGGCACCGAGTTCCCGCACGATGTAACCGCCCGGGTACCACATCTCCGGGCCCTGCGGGAACACGCAGGAGTGGATCAGCAGATCCACCGCGGCCGCCTCCAGCCCGGCCCGCTTGAGCGCCTCCCGGCCGGCCGAGACGGCCATCTCCACCGGCGGCGTGTCCCCGGCCACGAGTGTCCCGGTGACACCCGAATCGAGCATCAGGATCTCGTCGTACAGCCCCGACTCGATGGCCCGGCGGCTGCTCATCCAATCCGGCAGGTAGGTGCCCAGTCCGCTGAGGTAGAGGTTCTCCAGCCTCATCAAGGTCTCCTTGGTCTTGGTGGTGTCCTCTTCGAGGGCAGCCGTCAGGCTCGTTCCGACAGGTAGCGGGTGATGGTGTCGCCGATCTTCCGCAGCGGCTCGGGATCGGTCATCTTCGTGTGCTCACAGGCGATCAGATGGTTCTCGACCTGCCCGTTCACGTACTCCGCCCAGGCGTCGCAGCTCATCCAGTTCTCGACCTTGCCCTCGGTGGCGGTGAAGAAGAGGACGTCGCCGTCGTAGGCCTCCGGCTGGTACGCGTCCATGAGGTGGATGTTGTTGATGACGATGTCGACGAGGGCCAGTACCTGGGACACGTCGAGATTGGCGAGGACGCTGTTCTCCGCGCGGATCAGCTCCAGGAGCTTGGTCAGGTCGACGCTGTCGCGGGTCTCCTCGTCGATGTCCAGACCGACGTAGTCGAGCAGCAGCTTCAGCGCCTCCCGGTCGCCCGGGATCTTCTCGCCGAACTGCGTCTCGGGGTACGAGTCCAGCATCGCCAGCAGCCGCACCTCCTGCCCCTGCCGGCGCAGCTGCGCCGCCATGGCGTACGCGACCACGCCGCCGTACGACCAGCCGAGCAGGTGGTACGGGCCCTCCGGCTGCACACCCCGCAGGGTGCGCACGTAGTCCGCCGCCATCTCCTCCAGGGTGGTCGGGCGAGGCTCCTCGGCGGACATGCCGCGGGCCTGGATCCCGTAGATCGGATAGTCGGGCGTGAGACCGCTCATCAGGCCCGAATAGCACCAGCTCAGCCCACCGGCCGGGTGCACGCAGAAGAGCGGCGGCCGGCTGCCCTGCGGTCGCAGGGGCAGCAGCGTTCCGAGCGCCTCGCCCACGTCGTCGGAGTTCAACCGCTCCGCCAGGGCGGCGACGGTCGGTGCCTCGAAGACCGTCCGGATGGTGTGCCGGACGCCGAAGGTCGACTGGATGCGGCTGATCAGGCGGGTTGCGAGCAGGGAGTGTCCGCCGAGTTCGAAGAAGTTGTCGTCGATGCCGACCCGGGGCAGGCCGAGGACGTCGGCGAAGAGGCGGCAGAGGATTTCCTCGCGTGGGGTGCGGGGCACGCGGTCGGTGGTGATGGTGGTGAAGTCGGGTGCGGGCAGGGCCTTGTGGTCCAGTTTCCCGTTGATGGTGAGCGGGAGCCGGTCGAGTACGACGATCGCGGCGGGGAGCATGTAGTCGGGCAGCGAGCCGGCGAGGTCGCGACGCAGTGTGCTCGGGTCGATTGTGGTTCCGGTGGTGGGGACGACGTAGCCGATGAGGCGTTTTTCGCCGGGTTGGTCGGTGCGGACGGTGGTGGTGGCCTGGGCGATGTGGGGGTGTCGGGCGAGGGCTGC
>NZ_JBHWCL010000210.1:0-13697 GCF_042735125.1 Kitasatospora sp. NPDC059599
GGCCCGTTCGCGCGTGGGGCGGGGGGCGTCTGGCCGCGATAACGGAGATCAGGGCCACCAGCCCCACCAGGGTGGGGACGATCACCCACCAGCACCAGCGGACCGTCACCGGACCGGCGGCCTCGGGACGGCGGGCGTTGCGCTCGGCCATCTCCTGCAGCACGTCGGTCACCTGGTCGGACCAGGCACGGGTGGGGTCCGAGGAGCCCTGGACGACCGGGTTGGTCCGGGCCGCGAGCCCCAGCCCCAGCCCGGTGCGGGAGGCGTGCTCGGCGTTGCCGCGGCTCTGGGCGCGGGTGGCGCGCTTGCGCTGGCGCAGCGACACCGGAACCGCCCAGACCTGGTACTTCCTGCCGCCCGCGAGCAGTTCGACCGAGTACCCCGCGCGCAGCGCGTCCACCGAGGCCCAGGGCGCGATGACGGTCCGCCACGGGTTGCGCACCACCAGCCGGTCGCCGGAGGCCCGCACCACCGGGCGCAGCGTGTAGGCGATCACCGGGAAGGCGAACACCGGCACCGCGGCGAGCGCGACGTACGGGGTCTTGCCGGTGCCGGTCACCGCCGCGTCGCCGATCAGCCAGGCGGCGACGGCGAGCAGGAACACGCCGGAGATCACGCCGGGGACGGAGCGGTACACGCGGTCCGCGTACTCGGGTTCCCCGCCGGGGGCGGCCTTGCCCTGGTGGGGCGTGCCGTCGGAATCGGTCATGCCGTCGATTCTGCCCCATGCCCCTCGCACGGAGGTCTCGGTCCGGCCACGAATGGCGGGTGCCCTGGCGGCCCACTACGCGCGTAGATATGCTGGTCTGGTGACTATGTCCACTGTTGCAGCCAATGCCCCCGGCGTTGCGGGCAGCGGTCTTCAGGACGTTGCGGCGTCCGAGGCCTCGCTCCGCCGCTTTCTGCACGGCCTGCCCGGCGTCGACCAGGTCGGCCTGGAGGCGCGTGCCGCCACTCTCGGTACCCGCTCGATCAAGACCACGGCGAAGGCGTACGCCATCGACCTGGCGATCTCCATGATCGACCTGACCACGCTGGAAGGCGCGGACACGGTCGGCAAGGTGCGCGCGCTGTGCGCCAAGGGCAGGACCCCCGACCCGACCGACCCCACCACCCCCCGCGTCGCCGCCATCTGTGTCTACCCGGACATGGTCGCCACCGCGAAGGACGCCCTGAAGGGGACCGACATCCAGGTCGCCTCGGTGGCCACCGCCTTCCCGGCCGGCCGCGTGGCCCTCCCGGTCAAGCTCGCCGACACCGCCGACGCGGTGGCCGCGGGCGCCGACGAGATCGACATGGTGATCGACCGCGGCGCCTTCCTCTCCGGCCGCTACTTCGACGTCTACAACGAGATCGTCGCCGTCAAGGAGGCGTGCAAGCGCGCCGACGGCAGCTACGCCCACCTCAAGGTCATCTTCGAGACCGGCGAACTGCAGACCTACGACAACGTCCGCCGGGTCTCCTGGCTGGCGATGCTGGCCGGCGCCGACTTCATCAAGACCTCCACCGGCAAGGTCGCCGTCAACGCGACCCCGCCGGTCACCCTGCTGATGCTGGAGGCGGTCCGCGACTTCCGCGCGGCCACCGGCGTCCAGGTCGGCGTGAAGCCCGCCGGTGGCATCAAGACCACCAAGGACGCCATGAAGTACCTGGTGATGGTCAACGAGACCCTCGGCGACGACTGGCTGACCCCGCACTGGTTCCGCTTCGGTGCCTCCAGCCTGCTCAACGACCTGCTGATGCAGCGCCAGAAGCTGGCCACCGGCCGCTACTCCGGCCCCGACTACGTGACGGTGGACTGATCACCATGGCCAAGAAGAAGAACATCGAGGAGCCCGCGGCCAAGCCCGCCGGAGGCCTCTTCGCCTACGCCCCGGCCCCCGAGTCCCCCGCTGCCGCGGGCGACATCGCCACCTCCTACGGCCACTTCATCGGCGGCGAGTTCGTCGACTCCTCCGGCAGCGAGGCCCTGAAGACGGTCAACCCGGCCACCGAGCAGGTGCTCGCCGAGTTCGCCCAGGGCACCGACGAGGACGTGGACCGCGCCGTCGCCGCCGCCCGCAGGGCCTTCGCCGACTGGTCGGCGCTGCCGGGCAGCGAGCGCGCCAAGTACCTGTTCCGGATCGCCCGGATCATCCAGGAGCGCGGCCGCGAGCTGGCCGTGCTGGAGTCGATCGACAACGGCAAGCCGATCCGCGAGACCCGCGACTTCGACATCCCGACCGTCGCCGCGTGGTTCTTCTACTACGCGGGCTGGGCGGACAAGCTGGACTACGCGGGCTTCGGCGCCAACCCGCGCCCGCTCGGCGTGGCCGGCCAGGTCATCCCGTGGAACTTCCCGCTGATGATGCTGGCCTGGAAGATCGCGCCCGCGCTGGCGACCGGCAACACGGTCGTCCTGAAGCCGGCCGAGACCACGCCGCTGACCGCGCTGCGCTTCGCCGACATCTGCCGCCAGGCCGGTCTGCCGAAGGGCGTCGTCAACATCGTCACCGGCGACGGCCGCACCGGCGCCGCGCTGACCGCGCACCCCGACGTCAACAAGGTCGCCTTCACCGGCTCCACCCCGGTCGGCCGGGCCATCGCCAAGCAGCTGGCCGGCAGCCGCAAGAAGCTGTCGCTGGAGCTGGGCGGCAAGGCCGCCAACATCGTCTTCGACGACGCGCCGATCGACCAGGCGGTCGAGGGCATCGTCAACGGCATCTTCTTCAACCAGGGCCACGTCTGCTGCGCGGGCTCGCGCCTGCTGGTCCAGGAGTCGATCCAGGACGAGCTGCTGGACGCCCTGAAGCGCCGGATGTCCACCCTGCGGGTCGGCGACCCGCTGGACAAGAACACCGACATCGGTGCGATCAACTCGGCCGCGCAGCTGGCCCGGATCACCGAGCTGACCGACGCCGGCGAGGCCGAGGGCGCGGACCGCTGGTCCCCCGAGTGCGAACTCCCGGGCAACGGCTTCTGGTTCAAGCCGACCATCTTCACCGGCGTCAGCCAGGCCCACCGGATCGCCCAGGAGGAGATCTTCGGCCCGGTGCTGTCGGTGCTGACCTTCCGCACCCCCGACGAGGCGGTCGCGAAGGCCAACAACACCCCGTTCGGCCTCTCCGCCGGCGTCTGGACGGAGAAGGGCTCGCGGATCCTCTGGACCGCGAACAGGCTCAAGGCCGGTGTGGTCTGGGCCAACACCTTCAACAAGTTCGACCCGACCTCGCCGTTCGGCGGTTACAAGGAGTCGGGCTACGGCCGCGAGGGTGGCCGCCACGGTCTGGAGGCCTACCTCGATGTCTGACACGACCTTCGCGCGTCCTGACGCTCCGGTGCGGATCCAGGTGAGCAAGACCTACAAGCTGTACGTCGGCGGGAAGTTCCCGCGCTCGGAGAGCGGGCGGGTGTACGAGGTGACGGACTCCAAGGGCGAGTGGCTCGCCAACGCGCCGCTGGGCACCCGCAAGGACACCCGTGACGCGGTCCTCGCCGCCCGCGCCGCCGTCAAGGGCTGGGCCGGCACCACCGCGTACAACCGCGGCCAGGTGCTGTACCGGGTGGCCGAGATGCTGCAGGGCCGGCGCGAGCAGTTCGCCGCCGAGGTGGCCCTCTCCGAGGGCATCGGCCCGAAGAAGGCCGCCGCGCTGGTGGACGTCGCGATCGACCGCTGGGTCTGGTACGCGGGCTGGACCGACAAGGTCGCCCAGATCGCGGGCGGCGCCAACCCGGTCGCCGGTCCCTACTTCAACCTGTCGACCCCCGAGCCGACCGGCGTGGTCGGGATCGTCGCCCCGCAGGCCGGGTACGGGCACTCGCTGCTCGGCCTGGTCTCGGTGATCGCCCCGGCGATCGCCACCGGCAACACGGTCGTGGTCGCGGCCGCCGCGGACGCCCCGCTGCCCGCGCTGTCGCTGGGCGAGGTGCTCGCCACCTCGGACGTCCCGGGCGGCGTGGTCAACATCCTCTCGGGCCGGACCGCGGACATCGCCCCCACCCTGGCCTCGCACCAGGACGTCAACGCGGTGGACCTCACCGGGGCCATCGCCGCCGACGGTCCCGGCGCGGCGCAGGCGCTGGAAGCCGCCGCCGCGGATACCCTGAAGCGGGTGGTCCGTCCGGAGCTGGACCCGTTCGCCCAGGACTGGACCAGTGCGCCCGGTACGGACCGGCTACTCTCGTTCCTCGAAACGAAGACGGTGTGGCACCCGATGGGTATCTGACCCACCCGCCCTCCGGGGCGACAACTCCACAGACTGGCCGTCCCCAGTGCCCTCTCCCCCCCAGGGCCCGGACGGTCATTGGACGGACCCGCGCCTCTCCCCCCCTGGCGCGGGTCCGTCGCTTTCCGCCGCCGTTCCCGTCGACTTTCGTCACCCCCGCCGCCGACTTTCGCCGCTCCCGCGCGCCCGGCCGGCCCGGCCAGAATCACCGGGGACGGGGACGATCGGGGGGAACCATGGGCGAGTTCATCGGCGAGCTGGTCGCACTGTTCGCGGACGGCTTCCTCCGCAGGTACCACGTGGCCCGCAGCAGGCGCCGACTGGCCGCCGGGCGGCCGGTCCGGGTGCCCTGCTCGGTCCGCTCCGGCCCGGGGCGCGGGTACGTCAACGGCAGCCTGCGGATCACGCCGGGGACCGCCGGCGTGGCCTTCGTCTCCCGGGAGGCCGGGCGGCTCGACCTGCCCACCGGGGGCACCTTCCACGAGCCCGAGCCCGACACCTGGCACAGCCAGGACTGGGCCGCCACCGCCTACCGGCCGCCCGGCGCCGGAGACCCGGTCCACCTCCAGGTCGACACCCGCTACCTGCCGCTGGTACACGCCGCCCTCGCCGGCCCGTAGTCGCGGTCGCCGACGCGGTGACGGGCCGCAACCACCGCCGCCTCCGTGGCAGAAGGTCGGTGCCGACCGGTTTCGGCAACGGGCCCCGATGCGTCAGACTGGTGTCCCGTGAGTGACTCCCCCATGAACCCCGCCCCCGGCGCGCACGCCCGGGTGATCCTGCTCTCCGGGCCCTCCGGGTCGGGGAAGTCCTCGCTCGCCGAGCGCAGCGGCCTGCCGGTCCTCCAGCTCGACGACTTCTACAAGGACGGGGACGACCCCACGCTGCCGCGGCTGCCGGACGGCGCCGTCGACTGGGACTCCCCGCTCGCCTGGCACCGCGACCAGGCCCTCGCCGCCATCCGCGCCCTGCACGACCGCGGCCGCACCGACGTCCCGGTGTACTCGATCCCGGACAACGGCCGGATCGGCACCCGCGCCCTGGAGCTCGGCGGCGTCGGCGCGTTCATCGCGGAGGGCATCTTCGCCGCCGAGATCACCGCCGCGTGTGCCGAGGAGGGCCTGCTCGGCGACGCCCTGTGCCTGCGCAACGGCGCGCTCACCACGGCCTGGCGCCGGCTGCGCCGGGACGTCCGGGAGGGCCGCAAGTCGCTGCCGGTGCTGCTGCGCCGGGGCTGGCGGCTGATGCGCGCCGAGCGTTCCATCGTGGGCCGGCAGGTCGCGCTCGGCTCGTACGCCTGCGCCGGGCCGGAGGCCGAGCGGCGAATCCGCACCGCGGCCCGCCCGACGGAGCTCTCCGCGGCTTGAGCCGGGCCGTTCCCGGCGTCCCCGCCGCCGAGGCCCGGCGGGTCCGGACGGCACGACGACGGGCCCGGTGCGTCTCCCCCGCACCGGGCCCGTCGCCTTCCCCGAACGATCCTCGGTTCTCCCACGGGCACGCTCCCCCGAGCCGCTGCCCCCGGACCGTCCGACCGTCCGTTCCCGTCCCCCGACGGGAGTCCCTCGTTACGCGACCAGCTCGCCGAACGCCCGGACGGTGTCGCCCGACTTGTTCAGGTGCTCGTCGTCGCGCAGCCGGCGCAGGGCGCGCCAGATGCTGCTCTTGACCGTACCGACGCTGATCCCCAGCACGTCGGCGATCTCCGGGTCCGTCTTGCCCTCGTAGTAGCGCAGCACCAGCATGGTCCGCTGGTTCTCCGGCAGCTTCGCCAGCGCCTGCCAGAGCACGGTGCGCAGCTCGGTGCCGCCCATCGCGTCGGTGTCGCCCGCCGTCTCCGGCAGCTCCTCGGTCGGGTACTCGTTGACCTTGCGGCGCCGCCAGGCGGAGATGTGCAGGTTGGTCATGGTGCGGCGGAGGTAGCCCCCGACCGCCGCCTTGTCGGTGATCCGGCCCCAGGCCCGGTAGGTGCTGAAGAGCGCGCTCTGCAGCAGGTCCTCGGCCTCGTAGCGGTCACCGGTGAGGTGGTAGGCCGTGGCGTACAGGGAGGCGCGGCGCTCGCGCACGTACGCGGTGAACTCCGTGATGTGGTCCTCCGCGGCGGCCGAGTGCTCCCCCTGCGCGCCTCCCTGTCCGGCCTCGGTGGTGCGGGCCGCAGCGGGGTTCAGCCGCAGCAGCGTCGCACCGGCGGCCTCGCGACCGGACGGTTCCCCCGAACCGACCGTCCGCAGACCGTTCCCCCCGGTACCCCGGTTCCCCCCCGGGGTGTCCTTGCCCTCGACGCGGACGGGGAGGATGCCCCGCAGCGTGAGGGTGTTGGCGGAGTCGGCCGAACTCCCCAGCCGGCCGATCCCGTACAGCTCCCCCGTCCTGGCGCCGCCGCTCACCCGGCGGGCGACGGGGTTTCCACCGGTGCTGTGCGCGCACCCCCGTACGGTCACGGCACCGGAGTTCTCGTCGGTCCTGACCTCGTACCGGGTCCGGTGGGTCGTGGCTGACGAACGCGCGGTGCGGACAGCCGGGTTGGTCCGGGTCTGAAGCATGGCGTTCATCGTGCGCCCCCTGGGTCGGTACGAGCGGTTCCGGTAGCCGCCCTCCAGCCGGCCCTTTCGGCCCGCTGTCCTGCGGCGACATGGAAAATCCTGCCCGCCGGTTGTGATGGCGCTGTCCGCCGACTGTCACAGGGGTGTCACAGGCGGGGGCCTTTCGTCCCGGTCCGCCTCCCTCCGTACCTGACGCCGGTGGCGGTCCTTCCGGTTCCCGAGCGGCCGGTGAGCGATCCGGGGGGTGATTCGGGGCTGCGGGTGGGCCAAAATGGGGCCGTGCCTTTCCTCCTATTGATCGAGGACGACGACGCCATCCGGACCGGCCTCGAACTCGCCCTCACCCGCCAGGGCCACCGCGTGGCCACCGCTGCCTCCGGCGAGGACGGCTTGAGGCTCTTCAAGGAGCAGCGGCCCGACCTGATCGTGCTGGACGTGATGCTGCCCGGGATCGACGGCTTCGAGGTGTGCCGCCGGATCCGGCGCACCGACCAGCTGCCGATCATCCTGCTGACCGCGCGTTCGGACGACATCGACGTGGTGGTGGGTCTGGAATCCGGCGCGGACGACTACGTGGTGAAGCCGGTGCAGCCGCGCGTGCTGGACGCCCGGATCCGGGCGGTGCTGCGACGCGGCGAGCGGGAGAGCTCGGACTCCTCCGCGTACGGCACCGTGGTGATCGACCGCGCGGCGATGACCGTCACCAAGGACGGGCAGGACCTCCAGCTCACCCCGACCGAACTGCGACTGCTGCTCGAACTCAGCCGCCGCCCCGGGCAGGCGCTCTCCCGCCAGCAGCTGCTGCGGCTGGTGTGGGAGCACGACTACCTGGGCGACTCCCGCCTGGTGGACGCCTGCGTGCAGCGGCTGCGGGCCAAGGTCGAGGACGTGCCGTCCGCGCCGACGCTGATCCGCACCGTGCGCGGGGTGGGCTACCGGCTGGACCCGCCGGCCTGACCCCTCCGCCCCGGCCCTGCCCCGTCCGACTCCTGAACTCCCGTATCACGACAGGCTCCTGTGACTGACCATCAGACGACTGCCCGGCGCTTCCCGGCGAGCCGGTGGCGCCGGCTGCGTTCCCTGCGGGTACGGCTGATCGCGGTGTTCGCGGCGGTCGCGCTGCTCGCCGCCGTCTCGGCCTCCGGCATCGCGTACTGGCTGAACCGCGACGCGGTGCTCAAGCGGGCTCAGGACACCGCGCTGAACGACTTCCGGGTCTCACTCAGCCGCAACGTCTCCGAGCTGCCGCTGAACGCCGGCTGCCCGGAACTGGCCGCGCTGGCGTCCAACGTCGCCAGCTCCGGCCTGAATTACGACGTGGTGGTGATCGACCCGGCGCACCCGGAGTGCCCCTCGGCGTCCTCCGACCCGACGCACTTCACGCTGGCCGACGTGCCGACCGCGCTGCAGTCCACGGTCGCCAAGCCGCGGGAGGTCACCGAGAACAACCCGTACCCGTACCACCTGTACTGGCAGCGGCAGAACCTGGAGGGCCGGCCGTTCCTGATCGGCGGCACCAAGGTGGTGCCGAACGGCCCGACGGCGTACATGTTCAAGTCCCTGGAGAACGAGCGGGCCGACCTCAACACGCTGGGCTGGTCGCTGGCCGTCGCCACCCTGCTGGCCCTGATCGGCTCGGCGCTGCTCGCCCAGGCCGCCTCGGCCACCGTGCTGCGGCCGGTCAAGCGGCTCGGCGACGCGGCCCGGCGGCTCGGCGAGGGACACCTGGACACCCGGCTGGAAGTCGAGGGCTCGGACGAACTCGCCGACCTGGCCCGGACGTTCAACATGGCCGCGGAATCGCTGCACGAGCAGGTCGAGGAGCTGAGCGCGCGCGAGGCGCAGAGCCGGCGGTTCGTCGCCGACATGTCGCACGAGCTGCGCACCCCGCTGACCGCGATGACCGCCGTCACCGACATCCTGGAGGACGAGGCCGAGTCGCTGGACCCGATGATCGAGCCGGCCGTCCGGCTCGTGGTCAGCGAGACCCGGCGGCTGTCCGACCTGGTCGAGAACCTGATGGAGGTGACCCGTTTCGACGCCGGCACCGCCAAGCTGGTCGCCGACGAGGTCGACATCGCGGACCTGATCATGTCCTGCATCGACGGGCGGGCCTGGTACGACGCGGTCGAACTGGACGCCCCGCGCGGCATCCTGGCCGTGGTCGACCCGCGCCGGCTCGACGTGGTGTTCGCCAACCTCATCGGCAACGCGCTCAAGCACGGCGGCTCGCCGGTGCGGGTCAGGGTCCGGCAGAGCGACGACTCGGTCGTGGTCGAGGTCTCCGACAGCGGCCCGGGCATCCCCGAGGACGTGCTGCCGCACGTCTTCGACCGGTTCTACAAGGCGGACCGGGGGCGGGCCCGCTCGGAGGGCAGCGGTCTGGGGCTGTCGATCGCGATGGCCAACGCCCAGATACACGGGGGGACGATCACGGCGGCGAACGGGGAGGTCGGCGCGGTGTTCACCCTGACGCTGCCGTCGGCCCCACCGCCCCCGCCGGCCGCGGGCGGGGCCGAGCGCGGCCCCGCGCGCGACGCCGCACAGGACAAGGACGCCACGTGACCGCCCCCGCCCGCACCACCCTGCGCCGCACCGCCGGCGTGCTGCTCCTGCTCGCACTGGCCTCCGGCTGCGGCATCCGGCCGACGGCCGTACCGGTCGACGCCGGGGCCCCGGCCAGCCGGACGGCCTGCCCGACCGCCCCGCGCGTACCGACCGCGCTGGCCACCCCGCCCGGCCCCGCGCCGGCCGTGACCCCTGCCCGCGGCGCCGCCAAGGGCGCCGTGAGCCCGAGCCCGTCGCCCGCCGCGGTGACACCGGGCAGCCCGCCGCCGGACAACGTGTTCAGCGCCGTGCCGACGGCCTCCCCGTGCAAGTAGCGGGGGCGCCGGGGGCGCGTCCGGGAATGTTCACGCCCGGTGTGGAACCGCCGTGCCACCGGCTCACGTCCTTCCCCCCGTGCAGCGAGATGGCACCAGGACACGCGACGAGCGTTCCGGCGCGGGGACCGAGAGCAGGCCGGCGGCGGGCGTCCACCGTCCCCTCCGGCTGACCGGACTGGCGGGCCTGGCCTGCCACCTGGCACTGGTGCTCTGGCTGGTGCTGAGACCGCTGCCGGTGGCCTGGGTGTACGACGCCAATCTGACGCCGCTGGCCTCGCTCCGCTCCTCCACCGGCTGGCAGGTGGTCGGCGAACTCCTGCTGCTGGCCCCGCTCGGCGTCCTGCTGCCGCTGGCCGGCGGCCGGCTCCGAGCCCCCTGGCTGCCGTCCTTCCTGCGCACCACCGGCGTCTCCGCGCTGCTGGCAACCGGGCTGGAGTTCCTCTCCTCCTGGACGCCCGGGCACGTCCTCAACGTGGACCACATCCTGTTCGCCGTGATCGGCGTGGCCGCCGCCCACCTCGCGCTGGTCCCCGGTCTGCGGCACCTGCTGCGGGGGCGGCGGCCGCGGGTGCCCCGGGTGTCCGTGCTGACCGTCCCGCCGGTGGCCGCCGTCGGCCGGGTGGCGGCCGTCGCACCCGTCCCCCGGCCGCGCGCCTACGCGGAGCCGACGCCGCCCGGCCGCTGAGCCCGCCCCGGCACCACCCGGCCACCGACCTCGACCAGCCCTCCGGGGCGCGGCCCGGTCAGCAGCTGCGAACCCGCGCCCTGGGTGACGGTCAGCGCCCGGCCGAGCCGCGCGGTCAGCAGCAGGGCGGCCGCGCCGGTCGCCTCGTCCTCGTCGATCCCGTCCCCCCGCCCGGGGAACGCCCGGGCCCGGACGGTGCCCGCCGCCTCGTCCTGCCAGGCCCAGGCGTAGACCCACTCCCCGGGCGGCGGCACCTCCAGCGCCTCCACCTCGGCCGCCGAACCGTACTGCCGCAGCGTCCGCGGCGGGGCCCACTCCGGCCGGGCCTCGATCAGCGTCAGCCCGTCCGCGCGCCGTACGCCCACCTCACCGGCGGCCGTCACCAGCCGGTCCAGGCCGAGCAGCCAGGCGACGCCCACGCACGGGTGCCCGGCGAAGGGCAGACGCAGCGTCGGGGTGTGGATGTCGATCTCCCCGCGCTCCGGGTCGTCGACGAACACCGTCTCGCTGAAGCCGAGTTCGCGCGCGAGCCGTCGGCGGTCCGCGCGCTCCGGCACGGCGGCGCCGGCGCGCACGACGCCGAGCTCGTTCCCGTGCCGCCCGTCCGGTCCGCAAAAGACCCGCAGCACCTCATAGTCAGTCATTTCCCACCTCGTCAATTGCCGCTCCGGCAGAGCGCAACGACACCGTGACGTAAAGGCCGCGACGAATGTCAGCCGCCTCCAGTACTGTGCGCTCTCGTCCCCAAACGGTTCCGCCGTTGTTTCTTCCCTCCCACAGGAAATCCCCCGTGAACAATCTCGACTTCAGCGCCGAACCGCTGTTCTCCTGGTACGCCGTCCTGCTGGCGCTCAGCGGCGTGATCATGCTGGTCCTCGGAGCCGTCGCCGGCGGGCTGAAGGCCGGTCTGCGGATCCTCAACGTGCTCATCGGCCTCGGCTTCCTGGGGTACGCCTACTACCTCGTGTTCGTCTTCGAGGGCGGCACGTACTACATCTTCTTCAAGGTCTTCATCCTGCCGGTCGCGATGATCGTCTACTCGGTGAAGGCGATCGTCGAGCGCAGCAACGCCAAGCAGCAGGCGGCCGCCGCGCAGGCCGCCGGGTTCAACCCGAACGCCCCGCAGGCCCCGTTCGACCCGAACGCCCCGCAGGCGCCGTACAACCCGAACGCCCCGCAGCCGGGCGCTCCCGTGCCGCCGCACGCGGGCGCTCCCGTCCCGCCGGCCGCCGCGCCGCACCAGCCGGGTGTCCCGCCGCAGCCGGTGGCGGACAACCCGTACGCGCAGCCCGCCCCGCCGGCCCAGCCCCAGCCGCCGCACCAGGCCGGCTGAGCGGGCCGCACCGCCCCACGAACGCCGGAAGGCCCGTCCGTCACCGCTGCCGAGCGGTGACGGGCGGGCCTTCCGGCGTGTCCGGGGTCAGCGCCCGGTCCTGGAACCCAGCTTGCGGCGGCGCGCCACGACGAGCGTGCCCACGCCGAGGGCGATCGCGACCGCACCGGTGACCGCCATCGGCCGCGAGGCGGAGCCGCCGCCGGTGGAGGCCAGCCGGGTGTCCGCCACGGCCGGAGCCGCCGCGGCAGCGACCACCTGCGAGCCGCCCGCCACCGGGCTCGGCGCCGTGCCGGTGGTCTCCGCCACCGGGACGACCGGCGCGGTGGTCGGCTGGGCCGCCGTCGGCACCGGGGTGGCCGAGGGGGTCGGGGTCGGCCTGGGGGTGGAGCCCACCGCGGCCGTGATCGTGAAGTCGGCCTTCGGGCTGGAGGCCTCGGACCCGCGTTCGCCCTCACCGGGCACGCTGCCCGCGAGGGCCGCCAGGGACTGGGCCATGGCGGGCGTGTCGCCGGTGAAGGACAGCCGGACCTCGATCGTGCGGCTCCCGCCCTTCGGCAGGGCGATGACGTCGGCGTTCCGGTCGCCGGTGCGCAGGCCCAGGTAGAGCCATCCCGGGTGCTCCGAGTTGCCCCCGGGCGTCCCCTCCAGCCATCCGCCGGCGGCCGTCCGGAACTCGAACCCGACCACCTCGGAGGGGAGTTCGGTCGCGCCCTGGAACACGATCGCGGGCAGGATCCGGAGGTCCCTGCCGCTGTTGTTGGTGAAGACCAGCTTGAACGGCTTCGCCTCGCCGCCCGCGGTGAAGGTGGCGGGCATCCCGTCGAGCTTGACGTCGGCGGTGGCGGCGGGTGTGGGCGCCGGGGTGGTCGGCGTGACCGACGGCGTGACGACCAGGTCCGCGTAGCCGCTCATGGCCTGGGAGACGCGCTGCTCCGGCGGCAGGGCCGGGTCGGAGACGACGGCGTCGAGGCCCGGTGTCACCCGGCCTGCCGGGGTGTCGGCGGCGACGGTGAGCCGCAGCCGGTAGACGGCCTCGGCGCCGGCCGCCAGGTGCAGGACGGCGGGACGGTCGAGCTGCCAGAGGCCGCCGGTGCTCGTGGCGTTCGCCCTGGCGTCCTGCCACTGCGTGCCGCCGGGCGACTGGTACTCCAGCTTGAACTGGCCCTGCTTGGTGCCGGTGCCGGTGTCGCCGATGACGAAGGCGGACGACGGCACGTCCAGCTGGTGGTCGGCGGTGTTCTTCAGCGTCGCGGTGAACTCCACCGGCGCGCCGCCCGCCTTGACGGTCCCGGGCAGTCCGCCGAGGGTGACCGTGACCGGCGAGGACTGGACCTGGGTGCCCTGGTCGGCCGTGACGGCCCCCGAGGCGGCGAAGGCGGCCGGGGCCTCCACGACGGTCACACCGGAAGCGAGCGTGACGGCGGCGGTCGCGGCCAGGAATCTGCGATGCCCAATGCGCATTTCAACCTCACGAGAGAATTCGGACAGAGCCCAACAGAACGTGAAATCGCTTGCGAGAGAGGCCATTTCCTAGCGATGGCGCGCCGATGTTTCGCCCCCCGACCCAACAGCGACTGCGGCATCATACCGAGCCGTTTCCGCACCCCCGCGACGGGAGGGCGCCCCCCGGGCCGGGGCCGGACGGACGACCTTCCTCAGGGTCACCCCGAGGGCGACCCCGACATCCGGCTACGCCTTCCCGGTGACCCGTCGGGGTGCGGAATCACCTGGCGGGCTGAGGAGAACGGGGCGGCGGCGGCGGAGTATGGAAGTACGCCCGCCGGACCGGCCGGACCGGGCCGCCACCGTGCGGAGCAGATCAGGAGACCACCATGAGCGCCCGCCTCGCCCGTCCCCGTCACAACCGCGTCATCGCCGGCGTCTGCGCCGGGATCGCCGCCCGTTTCGGGCTGACCCCGTGGACCGTCCGGCTGATCTTCCTGCTCTCGTGCCTGCTGCCCGGCCCGCAGTTCCTGCTCTATCTCGCCCTCTGGCTGCTCCTGCCCCAGGAGCCGTGAGACCGGGCCGCACGGCACGGCGAAGGGC
>NZ_JBHWCL010000211.1:0-13502 GCF_042735125.1 Kitasatospora sp. NPDC059599
GCTCCGGGGGATCCCCCGGAGCCGGCCCGGCCCTGTGGTCATGACGCCCTCGTGGCGCCTGCGGGTGCGCAGCGGGGGGTAGGCGAGGCCCAGGCGGGGACGTGCCGCACCTGGCTCGGGGCGCCGTTGCCGTACCGGATGCCCAGCTGGTTTGCCGTCGGCGGTTGCCCGGCCTGTCCGCCGCCCGGTCCGCCGCCAGTCGGCGAGTACCGCTCCCGTTCCTCCGCCTGACCCGACCGAACCGGGCCGGTCAGGGCCGGTCAGGGCCGGTCAGGGCCGGTCAGGGCCGGTCAGGGCCGGTCAGGGCCGGTCAGGGCCGCCCGCCGGCCCCTTCGGTCACCCCTCGGCCGCCGGCCCCCGCCGCGGGCCGGTGGCAAGCACCCTGGCGACGAAGTCGGCCAGCCGGGCCCGCAGTTCGTCCCGCGACACGCCCTCCTCCCCCATCAGGTGCTCGACGAGGTCGGCCCGGGTGGCGGCGAGCAGGGCGTGCGCGGTGAAGGCCCCGTCGGTGAGGCCGGGGATCTGCTCCAGGACAGCCCGGAGCAGCCCGTGCCACCGCTCGTAGTGCTCCGCCCGGTACGGGCTGCTGCTGCTCCCGCCCTCCTCCAGGGCCAGCGCGAGGCGACGGTTGTCGAGCTTGAAGCACAGGACGGCGTCGAGCACTGCCGGCACCCGGTCCTGCGGCGGGGTCGCGGGCCCCAGCGGCGGCGGGCCGGTCTCGACGGCCGCCCTGATCGGTTCGAGCCGCGCCTCGTACAGGGCGCGAAGCAGCCCTGCACGGTCACCGAAGGCCCGGAACAGCGTGCCCTTGCCGACGCCGGCCGCCGCCGCGACCTCGGCCGTGGTGACGTCCTCGGGACTCTCGCGGCGGGCGAAGAGGGCGTCGGCGGCCGCGAGGACGGCCTCGCGGTTGCGGACGGCGTCCTTGCGGGACTTGCGCTCCGTCATGCTGCTCCTTCACTTGCAAAGCGGACCCGGGGTCCGTATCTTCAAAACGGACCCAGGGTCCGGATTATAGGAGCTGGAGGATACCCATGTCCGCACCGACCTCCCCGGCGGATCTGTACCGCCGCGGCCTGCGACTGCTGCTCGACAAGAACATTCCCGCGTGGGTCGCCCTGTGGGCCGACGACGGCCTCATGGAGTTCCCCTTCGCCCCCGAAGGATGGCCCCGACGCCTGGAGGGCAAAGAGGCCGTCGCCGCCTACATGCGCCACTACCCCGACCACATCGACCTGCACGACTTCCCCGACCTGCGGATCCACGAGACCACCGACCCGCGGACCATCGTGGTCGAGATGCGCGGAGTCGGCCGCCTGGTGGAGAGCGACGCCCCCTTCGACATGACCTACATCGCCGTCGTGACCGTCCGGGACGGGCTCATCACCTCCTACCGCGACTACTGGAACCCCCTCGCCGTCCGGGAATCCGGCACGGCCTTCACCGGGAGCACCCGATGACCACCACCGCCGCGTCGGACAACCGCACCACCGGCACCACGCTGGTCATCGGCGCCACCGGCACCACCGGCAGCCGCACCGTCGCCCGACTGACCGCGGCGGGCCACCGGGTCAGGGCCGCCAGCCGGCGGGCCACCCCGGTGCCGGGCGCCGAGCCGGTCCCCTTCGACTGGTACGACCCCGCCACCCACGCCGCCGCCCTCACCGGCGTCGACCGCGTCTACCTGATCCCGCCCGTGGGCTCCCCCGACCCCGCCACGACCATGCTGCCGTTCCTCCGCCGGGCCCGCGACGGCGGCGTGCGCCGCGCGGTGCTGCTGAGCTCCTCGGCCATCCCCGAAGGCGGTCCGGCCGTCGGAGCGGTGCACCGGGCCCTGCCCGGACTGTTCGGCCAGTGGGCGGTGCTGCGACCTTCGTGGTTCATGCAGAACTTCACCGGCTCCCACGCGCACGCCCGCAGCATCCGCGACGAGGGCGTCATCCGGACCGCCGCCGCGAACGGCCGGGTCGGCTTCGTCGACGCCGAGGACATCGCGGCCGTCGCCGTCCACGCCCTCACCGACGAGCAGTCCCCCGACACCGACCTCGTCCTCACCGGGCCCGAGGCGCTCAGCCACGACGACATCGCCGCCGTCCTCACCGAGGTCACCGGCCGGCCCGTGGTCCACCAGCACCTGTCCCACCGGCAGTTGTGCGACCGCCTCAGTGCCGAGATCCCCGCCGAGTTCGCAGCGATGCTGGCCGACATGGACCGCGCCATCGCCGACGGGGCGGAGGACCGCGTCACCGACACCGTTCAGCGCCTTACCGGCCGGCCCCCGCGCACCTTCCGTGCCCTCGTCGAAAGGGAGCTGTCCGTACGGTAATTGACGATCCGTCAGTCGATGGGCTCGGGGCGATCGCCGGTGGACACGCGCGGACAGCACCGGACAGTCCCCGCCGCCGCTCTCCCGGCCCTCGACCCGCAGCACTGCCGGATCGCCGCCGACCAGGACGCGGACAGCCGCTCCGGCATCCTCCCCCGGTCCGGCCCGTCCGCCGACCGGACCCCGCCCACGGCCTGACCTCCGGCCGTGACCGCCGGCCCCGACCGCCGGCGCCGACCGCCGACCGGAGCGCGCACCGCCACCGCCCGTGGCCGGTGCGCGTTCCCGGTGGCGGGCGCAGTCGGGCGGGGCCAGGCCTGCCCCGGTATACCGTCAGGCGGGCGACTGCCCCGTCGACGCGGCGTCAGCCGGCGCGGCGGCGGGTGCTGCGGCCGGCGCGGCGGCGGGTGCTGCGGCCGGCGCGGCGGCGGGTGCTGCGGCAGCAGCCGGAGCCGGAGCAGCCGACACCACCGCCCGGGTCCGGGCTTCCTGGGCGGCCATCACCGCGATCGGGTTGATCCCGGCCCGACGGGCCTGCTGCATCGCGGTCAGCCGGTTGACCACCAGGATCGCCGCGACCGCCGCGACCAGCCGCAGCACCGCCCCGGCGGCCTCCACCCGGATGGCGTTGCGCAGGTCCTCCAGATCGCCGCGGTCCGACGGGACCACGTGAGGCAGCATGGAGCCCGCGATCCGGTTGACGACGATCGCGCCGATCCAGGTGGCCCACCAGAGGGCGACCACGGCCTCCGACGGCGTGCGCCGCCGTCCCTCCGCGTCCAGCGGCGCGCTCGCCCGCCAGCAGTCGACCATCAGCTGCCAGGGGAACCAGAGCAGGACGACCGGCGTGATCCAGGACCCGATGGTCCAGCCGCGGCCGAGCCGGTGCCCGTTCGGCAGCAGCAGGTCGGCGTTCTGACGGATGCGGTAGAACCAGACGACGAACACCACCGCGGTGGCCAGAACCAACGGGAGGAACACGCCGTCCAGCACGCGCGCCAGCGAGTGTGTGACGTCGAAGTCGTCGGCGCTGACATTGCCCGACCCGTCCAGCGCCCGGCCCAGGAGCACGTCGGTCCAGAGGTCGACGGCGACCGCGACCGCCGACACCGCGGCGTTCAGCGCCAGCAGGGCGTAGACCGCCACGGCGAGGCCGTTCGCCGGTCGCATCGCCGCCGCCCACCCCGGAACCGCCTCCGCGCAGCCGAAGCAGCGGCCACTGTCGGTCCCCGCAGGGCGCGCCCCGCACGCCAGACACACCATCAGATTGTCAACTCCTGGAAATCCTCGCGCGCTCGACCGCGCACGCCGGTACGCCACCACCCCGACCGGGACGGGCGCGCCGACTCTAGGGGATCCACGACGTCGGCTGCCACCACGAATTCGCAGCTCAGAGGCGGTATCGCCAGATATCCGACAGATCGCTGCGACATTCCGGACCCGGGAACCGGATCGGGTGCGGCATCCCCCTCCGGCGCCAGCCCGACCGATCTTCTTGTGTGACTGGCGGGCCCTCCCGGCGAAGGCTGGTGAAGGACCTGCGGGGAACGAGCGCGCGCGACCACCGGATGACCACGACCGCCACCACGACCACGACCACGACCGGGCTACTCGTACCGTCGCCTGAGCTGCGCGAAGCCGTGTTCGGCCACGGCATCGAGCAGACCCTCCTTGTCGCCTAAGAGCCGGTACAGCGCGGGCGGTTGAAGTCCGGCGGTGTCAGCGACGGCCCGCGCGGTGACCGCATCGCGGACCCCGCGCTCCCACAGGTCGATCGCCGCTTCGATGATCCTGCGGCGGGTCCGTTCGCGCGCCGGGAGGCCGTTCTCGGCAGCAGGCCGTCCGGGGGTGGGGTCCAGGGACATGACCACCGCGGACCCCCGCCCGCGGCTTCGGCGACAGCCCCGTCGCGAAGAACCTGCACGAGGTCGGCGAGCAGCGCCTGGCCCACATGGACGACCAGGGCATCGACGTCGCCGTGCTCTCCCTGTCGTCACCCGGCGTGCAGGACCTGCCCGAGGCGGACGCGGTCCCCGTGGCCCGCGACGCCAACGACGAACTCACCGCGATCGTCGCCTCCCGCCCCGACCGGTACCAGGCGTTCGCCGCGATCCCCACCCGGTCACCCGCCGCCGCGGCGGCCGAACTGGAGCGCGCGGTCGTCGAACTCGGCTTCCCCGGCGCCATGCTACGGCCGCACCGGCGACAAGCCGACCGACCACCCCGACAACGACGAGCTGTACGCCACCGCCGAACGCCTCGGCGTGCCACTGCACTTCCACCCGCAGACACCGGTCCAGCCCGTCCTCGACGCCTACTACTCCGACCTCGGCGCCATGGGCCCGATCCTGGCCGGGCCCGGCATCGGCTGGTACTACGACCTCGGCCTCCAGTACCTGCGCATGATCTTCTCCGGCGTCTTCGACCGCTTCCCCGACCTGCAGGTCATCGCCGGACACTGGGGCGAGATCGTCATGTTCCACCTCGACCACGTCGGGTTCTTCGCCGAGGCGGGCGGCCTGAGGCAGCCCCTCGCCGACTACTGGAGGAAGAACTTCTGGGTCGCGGGCAGCGGCACCAACAGCCCCCGGTACCTGCGCTGGACCGCGGAGGTCATGGGGACCGACCGGATGCTGTACTCCACCGACTACCCCTTCACCTACGGCTTCCGCCCCGGCGGCTTCCCCTACGTCGACACCAGCAACAGCGCGGCCCGCTCCTTCCTGGAGAACGCGCCCTTCACCGAGGACCGGAAGGCCGACATCGGCCACCGCAACTGGGAACGCCTCACCGCCCGCGCCGAACGCCCCGCCGGGTAGGGCACGCCCACCCGGGACCGTCCCGTCAGCGGTCTCCGCCGCGTGGCCCGCGGGCGGCGGTCAGTCCGAGGTGGCGGCGCCGGAGTGGTCGTCCTGTCGCGCGACGCTCTCCGTCCACTCGGGGAACCGCGTCACGGGTATCGCGGGCGAGGCGGGGAAGTCGGGGCGCAACGACCCGGCGGGGAGGAACACCACACGGCACCGTCGACACAACCAGGTCTCCCGCCAGACCTGTTGGAGCTGCTGCCACTGCTCATAGGTCCCCGGCCACCGGTCCGCCGTGTCGCTCCGCCGGCTCCGGTGGTCGGCGTGGACGGCGAGTCCGATGCCCAGCAGGATCGCGGCGACGAGGAACCCGCCGTAGTGGTAGCCGACCCGGTAGGCGGTGTCGGAGCTGCCGCCGTCATCGCCGGAGAGCAGCGTGCGCAGTCCCACCAGGCCTGCGAGACCGGCCAGGACGAACAGGGTGATCGCGGCCCCGGTCGATTTCCCGGGCTCGGGTCGCATCGACAGCAGTTCCCGCGTCTGCGGGTCGAGCGGGCGGTCGGCATCCAGCAGGGCTTTGCGAACGGCGACGGTTCCGTCGGTCGCGGCGCACGTGGGACAGCTGACGCTCATCAGGATGCGGCTCCGGAGTGCTGCGGGGTGGATTCGGAAGAGTACGCAGTACAGCACGGGGTTTGACGGCCCGTACGGGCGGGGCCCTGGCTCCGGGGCCCCGGCTCCGGCCCCGGATGGAAGGCCGGGCGGAGCCGGGTGGCCCGCAGGCGGTCAGCGGTGGGCGAGGACCGCGAGGTCGGCGCCGAAGGCGACCACCAGCCGGCCGTCCGGGGTGACCGCGAGGCCGCGGATGCCGGCGGGGAACGTGTACCCGCCGGTCTGCTCCCCCGTGGTGGCCTCCCACACCCGTACCGTTCCGTCGTCCCCACCGGCCGCGACGACGGGACGGCCGTCCCGCGTCCCGACCGCCCCGGCCTGCACCCGGCCGGTGTGTCCCGTCAGGGGCGGTCCCAGCGGCTCGCCGGTGGCCAGGTCCCACAGGTGGGCCGTGTCCGTCCCACGCCCGGTCAGCACGACGGGGCGGCCGTCGAGTTCCTCCAGGGCCATGGCGCCGCGCTTCCGGGGCTGCACGCCGATCCAGGCGCCCGCCGTCAGGTCCCACACCCGGCCTTCCCAGGTCACGGCGACGAAGCGGCCTTCGACGGTCGCGAAGAAGTCGATGGACGAGCTGGTGTACGCGCTGGTCGTCCGGCCGTGCAGCGGTTCCCGGCTCGCGAGGTCCCAGATCCGCACCGCCTCCGAGGAGGCACGCGTGAGGAGGGCGGGGCGCCCGTCGACCGTTCCCGCCGTCACCAGGTGCACGGCCCCGGTGTGGCCGGCCAGGGGCTCCCCGAGCTGTCCGCCGTCGAGGTCCCAGATCCGCACCAGCCGGTCCGCCCCGCCGGTGACGATGACGGGACGGTCGTCCACCACCGCCGTGGTGACCCGGTGCACGGGCCCCGCGTGACCGGTCGGCCGACCGGCCCCCGCCCGCTCGCCGTCGAGGTCCCAGACGCGCACCGAGCGGTCGTCGCCCCCGGTGACGGCGAGGTGACGACCCTTCACCACCGCGGTCGCCACTGCCCGGGCCGTCCCCGCGTGGCCGATCAGCGGCAGGCGCAGGTGCGTGCGGGTGGACAGGTCCCACACCTGGACCGGCCCGCCACCGCCGGCGACGAGGGCGGTGGGGCGGCCCCGGAGCACCCGCACGGCCGCCGCCTCCACGAATCCCGGGCCCGGTCCACCGACCTGTTCGCCCGTGGCGAGGTCCCAGACCCAGGACTCGTACGCGTTGGCGCTGACGGCCAGCGGGGACTCGAACGCCGGGTCCGTCGCCAGGACGTGCGTCCGGGCGTTGAGCTCCAGGGTCACGCAGCCGCGTCCCCCGTGGTCGTCGTCATCGTCCGTGGAGGTGACACCGGCGTCGGCGGCGTCGGCGTCGCTGCCGACGCCCAGCTCACGCCCGGTGGTCAGGTCCCACCGCCGGACGACTCCGTCGTTGTGGCCGGTGACGGCGACGGGCCGGCCGTCCGCCACGACCGTCGCCAGCGCGCCCGCGAAGCCGGTGCGTATGGTCAGGAGCTCGTCGCTGCCGGTGGGGGCGGCCAGGTCCCACACCCGCAGGACGCCGTCGGTCCCGGCGCTGACGACGACCGGACGGCCCTCGACCGGCACGGTGGCGAGCTCGTTGACCCAGGAGTCTTCGGCGCCCCGGTACGTGGCGAGCGGTTCCCCCTCGGCGAGGTCCCACACCCGGACCGCCCCTGCGGCGTGGCCGGTGACGGCGACGGGACGGCCGCCCAGCACCGCCGTCGCCAGGGCTCGCACCGCGTCGGTGTCACCGGTCGCGACGGTGCCGAGCTTCCGGCCGGTGGCCGGGTCCCACCAGTGCAGCGAGCCGTCCTTGCAGCCGACGACCGCGAGCCCGCGGTCCGCCACGACGACAGTCGCCACCACGCCCACCTCGGCCGGTGCGGGCAGGGCGTGGCGCAGCCGGGAGTCCACGTCGGTCCCGGTCGCCCACTGCACGGCCCAGGGGTCGTCGGCGTCCTGGTGACCGACCGCCACCGCGGCAAGGCTACGGGCCAGTTCGCGGTCGCCGTGCCGGGCGGCGTCCAGCGCCAGCAGCTGCCGTCGCACCGGCGCTCCGGACTCGCGGTGCAGGTGCCCCGACGTCCGGTACACGGCGGCGGCCGCCGTCTCCTCCGGTCCGACGGCGCCGTCCAGCGCCGCGACGACCTGCTCGGGGTCGGCGTTCACCAGCCACGCCGGATCGGTCAACCGCGCACCCGTCGGGGCGACTTCGCGGCGCGGACCATCACTCGGGACATCAGCAGTCATGACCGGCACGATAACCACACCCGCGCGGCCGTGCCTCGCCGCGGCCGTGCCTCACCGCGTCCGTACCTCGCCGCGTCCGTGCCTCACTCGTCGAGCAGGATCGCGGCGACCGCCTCCGGGTCCTCGTGCATCGCGTCGTGGCCGGTCGGGAGGTCGTGGACCCGCCACCCGGGATCGGCCCGCAGGCGGGTGCGGAGGTCGGCGAACGGCGTCCGGTCCTCCCACCCCGAGCAGTAGACGAACTCCCGCCGGGGGATCCGGTCGTGCGCGCCCGTGAGCCGGATCCGCTGCAGAAACGAGGCGAGCGGGTGGGGCCGGCGGCGGGGATCTCCGCCGGCCGGCGGCCGGACGGCGTGGCCGGTGGCCCCGGCGCCGACGGCGAACACGCCCCGGAAGTGGTCGTTCGTCGCCGACCAGCACGAATCGCCGTCGTGCGGCACGTAGGCGTCCAGGTGCACCAGCCGTGAGATCCGGCCGTCGGCACGGTCGGCGGCGGCCGCGACCACCATCCCGGCGTAGCTGTGGCCGACCAGCGTCGCGCCGGTGACGTGATGGCGGTCGAGGTGCCGCAGCACGTCGTCGGCGTGCGTGTCGAGGTTGGCGGTCGCGACCGTCGCGGGGTCGTCGTCCGGCCGAAGACCCGTCAGGGTCAAGGCGTGAACGGTGTGCCCGGCGCGCTCCAGCAGCGGGACCACCGCCTCGTACGCCCAGGCGCCCTTCCAGGCGCCGGGAACGAGGACGAACGTCGTCATGCGGGTCTCCTTCTCGCTCGGACCGCGGCATCGAGGCACACCGCCCCGACGCCGTGCGGCGCGTCGGGCGCTCCGGCGACCGACGGCCACGCGGCCTGCAGGAAGTCTCACCGGGCCCGGGGGTGGCGTGCGACCGGTACGATGCCAACCGATGCCTGTTCGCCGCCAACCTTCCCGGACCGCCGCCGTGACGTCACAGGTGTGGCCCTCCGCCGGGCGTCACCTCTGGCCGTCCGGTGCCGCGAGCGCGGCGCAGTCGCACGACCGGGGGCACCTGGTGTACGCGGCCGACGGCGTCCTGACGGTGCACACGGAGCGCGGCACGTCCGTCGTCCCCGCCAACCGGGTCGCCTGGACCCCGGCCGGGTTCACGCACCACCACCGCGCCCACGGCGACACCGACATGCGGATCGTCTTCCTCCCGCCGTCCCTGGCCCGGCTGGTACCGGACCGTCCCGCCGTGTTCCTGGCGTCCGCCCTCGCCCGCGAGGTCCTGCTCGCCCTCACCCGGCCCCCCGGCGACGCAGACGCCGCGCCCGGTCGCACCCGCTCCGCGCGCTCCCGCCTGCTGCGCGTCCTCGTCGACGAACTCCACGAGGCGGACGAGCAGGCACTGCACCTGCCGGAGCCCCGGGACGACCGGCTGCGGGCCGTCTCCCGGTTGCTCTACGAGGACCCGGCGGAGAACTCCACGCTGGCCGAACTCGGCACGAGGATCGGGGCGAGCACCCGCACCCTCAGCCGGCTGTTCCGCACCGAGCTCGGCATGACGTTCTACGAGTGGCGCACCCAACTGCGCGTCCACCACGCGCTCGTGCTGCTCTCCGACGGCCACGACACCGTCCGCACCGCCTACGCCTGCGGGTGGGCCAGCCCCAGCAGTTTCATCGCGGCGTTCACCGACGTCATGGGCACGACCCCGGGCCGCTACCGGTCCGGTCACCGGACCTCCGCCGGCGCCCCCGGCCGCCCGGCGGCGGTCGAGTCCTGAGATCGACCGGTCGCCGACGGTGCCCGGGACCGCCGAACTGTTGGACCCCACGGCCGACTTGTTCACCACGGCCGTCACCCGCCGCGCCGGCAGAGTCCGTTGTCCAGGCCGGAAGCGGGCCGGCGCCCGGACCGGGCCGGGCGCAGGCGGGCGGCCGTACCCCCGTGACGGCCGCCCGCCGCCGCACCGGGCCTACGGGTGGTAGACGACCTCCGGGAAGGCCTTCGACGGTCCGTCGAGCAGGTCGCCGCAGTGGCGGTTGCGCAGGTGGAGATCGAAGAAGGCGCGCGGGTAGGCCTGTTGGATGCGGGTGCCGCGGTCGGGGTCGAGGGTGCCGACCTGCGCCTGGATCTGCTCCTCGGTCATCCCGATCAGCCGGCCCGCCTGCGGGATCAGCGTCATGTTGTCGCCGTACGAGGTGTGCATGGCACCCGTGGCCTGGACGTCGAGGCGCCAGCCGCGCAGGTGGCCCCAGAAGGTCTCGACGTACGGGCTGGCGGCCCGGGTGTAGGCGGCGGTCATCAGCATGAACGGCCGGTCGATGTCGGTGGTGATGGCGGGGTTCGACTCCATCCGGCCGTCGAAGGTGAGGCCGGCGCGGATGCGCGGGTCGGCGACCATGGCGAGGGCGGCGGCGGTGCCGCCCTTGGACCAGCCGGAGACGCCGATGTTCCGCGCGTCCAGGGCGCCGAGCAGGCCGGCCGGCAGGGCGCGGCCGTCGACGTCGGGGTTGCGCCCGTTGGCGAGGTCGATGGCGCGTTCGAGCAGGAACAGCAGGTCGGCGGCGTAGTCCTTCGGAGCCAGCCCCGGGGCGACGCCGTCCCGGGTGACCACCGTCCCGTCCGGGAACTCGGTGATGCCGTCGTGGGTGTGGTCGACGGTGACGACGGCGAAGCCGTGGCTGGCCAACTCCTGCACCACGATGGTGTGGTCACCGCGGTGGCCGCCCGCGCCGTGCGAGTAGAGGACGACGGGCAGTGGCCGGCCGGTCCGGTGCACGGGCGCGCCCTGGTGGCCGGCGGTCAGCGGGACGAGGGAGGGGTCGAGCGGGAATCCGGTGTCGTCGAGGAAGGCGCGCAGCGCGCCCGGGGTCATCCAGGGGGCGAGCGGGTACGCGTCGGCGTTCGCGGCCCGGGCCGGGTACCAGACGCTGGCCATCAGCTCGCGGAACTTCCCGGGCCTGGCGTTCGGGTCGAGCCGGGACTCGTCGCGCAGGTGCAGCGGCACCATGCCCACCGGGAACGGGCCGGTGGGCGCCGTCAGGGTGAGCCGCGCGGGGGAGCCGGTACCGCCGGAGGCAGGGCCGGCGGGGGCCGGAGCGGCGGGAGCGGCCGAGGCGGTGCGGGCAAGGCCCAGCGGCGCGGCGGCGCCCAGGGCGAGAGCGGCGCCCAGCATGCGGCGGCGGCTCGTTCCGGTACGGCGTGCGCCCGGCGCGGTGTCCATCGGTGTGTTGTCCGTCGACCTGGTGTCCATCGGCGTGGTGTCCATGCGCAAAACGCTGTCACGCGGGGCGGGCGGGCAGCATCAGTCCACCGATTGATCCTCCGTCAGTTGCCATTGGCCCACGGGTTTACATCCCCGGGCTGATGCGGAACGGCCGCGGACGGGGTCCACCGCGCCCCCCGGCCGACCGCCGGCGGTACGCCGCCCCGGCCCGATACACGCGACCGGGTGAACCCGTCCCGAACCGGTGGCGGATCCCCGGCCGCGCGCGTCCCGGCTCCCGGCTCCCGGCTCCCGGCTCCCGGCTCCCGGCTCCCGGCTCCCGGCAGAACCGTGCCGACCTGCGACGTCGGCCCGAACCGGCCCTGGCAGACCCAGGAACGGCAGGACCCTGGTTCGCCGTCGCGGCCGGACGGAGAGTGGTGCGCAGCGGCCCCGCCGGGGGATCAGCCGGTCCACCGGGACCGGCCCGCACAGCAGACCCAGGAGCACCCGTGAGCTACCCCGCCCTCGCCGACCGCACCGCCGTCGTCACCGGAGCCGCCAGCGGCATGGGCGCGGCCACCGCTCGGCTGTTCGCCGCAAGTGGTGCCCGCGTCGTGCTGCTCTCGCGGCGCACCGACCGGCTGGAGGTGCTGGTCGCGGAACTCGCCGCCGCCGGGGGCCGGGCCATCGCGGTCCCCGCCGACATCACCGACCAGGGCTCCGTCGACGCCGCCGCCGAGGCCGTCCACGACGCGTACGGCCGGGTCGACCTGGTGGTGAACAACGCCGGTGTGATGCTGCCCAACCCCCTCGCGGACGGCCGGCTCGACGAGTGGACCCGCATGATCGACACCAATCTCACCGGAGCCCTGCGCGTGATCCGGGCCTTCGCTCCGGACCTCACCGCGGCCGCCGCCGACGGCCGCACCGCCGACCTGGTCAACGTCTCCTCCATCGCCTCCCACGTCCTCTTCCCGGACTACGCCGTGTACGGCGCCACCAAGGCCGCCCTCACCCAGCTGTCCGCCGCGCTGCGCACCGAGCTGGGCCCGCGTGACGTCCGGGTCAGCACCGTCGAGCCGGGCCTGACCGACACCGAGCTCGCCGAGCACATCGACAACCCGGCGCTGCGCGAGCAGCTCGGCGGGATGTTCACCGCGATCCCCGCCCTCACCGCCGAGGACATCGCCGACCTCGTCGCCTACACCGTCAGCCGCCCCCGGCGCGTCAACCTCCGCCAGTCGATCGTGCTGCCGACCCGTCAGGCCTGACCGCGGGGCCAGGAGCCTGGTCCTGGCAGGGCCAGGCTCCGCACCGGCGCGTGCGGGCACAATCAGCCGTATGAGTTCAACGACCGGCCTGGGCGCGTTCCTCCGGACCCGCCGCTCCCGCCTGCGCCCCGAGGACGTCGCCCTGCCGGACTACGGCGGCCGGCGCCGGGTCCGGGGTCTGCGCCGCGAGGAGACGGCCCAGCTCGCCGGCGTCAGCGTCGACTACTACACCCGGATGGAACAGGGCCGCGTGCCCAACCCCTCCACGGCCGTCCTGGACGCGCTCGCCCGCGCCCTGCGCCTGGACGAGGACGAGACCCGGCACCTCCACCGCCTCGCCCAGCCAGGCCCCCCGGCACGGCGCACTCCCCCTCCCCCGTCCGACCGCCGGCAGGTACGCCCCATGTTGCGGCGGCTGCTGGAGGAGCTGCGGGACATCCCGGCCGTGGTGATGGGCCGGCGCATGGACGTCCTCGCCTGGAACGCGGCCGCCTGCGCCCTCCTGGGCGACTACGCGGCGCTGGAGCCCGCCGAGCGCAACATCGCCCGGATCACCTTCCTCGACCCCGCCTCCCGGGAGCTCTTCGCGGACTGGAGTGCCTGCGCCCGCGAGAACGTGGCCTACCTGCGCCTGGAGGCGGGCCGCCACCCGGACGACCTGCAGCTGGCCGCCCTCGTCGGCGAACTGTCCCTGAAGAGCGAGGAGTTCTGCCACTGGTGGGCCGAGCATCCGGTACAGGACAAGACCTCCGGGACCAAACGGTTCCGCCACCCCGTCGTCGGGGAGCTGGAGTTGACGTACGAGACGCTGCGAGCCGCGGACGATCCCGGCCAGGCCCTGATCACCTACGCCGCCACCCCGGGCACCCCCTCGCACGACGCCCTGCACATGCTGCTGGCGTGGGCCGCTCCGCCCGCCGCCACCGCCCCGCCCGGCGCCGCGGGCGGCGACCGGGCCGTGCCGGACGACTCCCACCCGGCGTCGGGAACGCAAGCGCGGACCCGCGTCCGCCGCCCAGCGCCCCGCCGGCGCCA
>NZ_JBHWCL010000212.1:0-13457 GCF_042735125.1 Kitasatospora sp. NPDC059599
CCCGGGCCGCGGCGGGCCGCCCGGGCAGCCAGGGCGCCGGACCTGCCGGACGGCGCCCGCACGGGGCCTCCGCGCCGCTCCCCCGGCCCGAGCCGACACCCGTCACCCGCCCGCTGCGGGCACGTCCGGACCGCCCGCAGACACCTCCGCCGGCCCGGCCCGGCCCCCGCGACCGGGTGCACCCCCGCGAACGCCAGCACACCCCCGCCCCCGGCGGACGACCCGGCACCGCGCGCCAGCGGCTGCTGCGTCAGCGGCTCGTCGTCTTCGTCACCGTGACCATCGGCGTCGCGCTGGCCATCGCGGCGGCACAGGGGTGCGAGAACCGGGACAACCAAGGTCTGCGGCCGCCGACCGGGGCGGTCGCGGCCACCGGCGCCCGTACCGGCGGCGGCGAACTGTCGGTGCCGGACTCGTCGGTGGACGTCGCCCCGCAGGCGCCGGCCGCACCGCTCCCGGCGACCGCCCGCAGCGGCGGCGCGGACGGCGCCCTGGGCGCCCCGCAGGGGCCGGTGCCGGCCGTCGACTGGCCGAACCGCAGCTACCCCGACGGGGCCGGCGGGCCCGCCGTCGCCCTGAAGGACGGACACTCGGCCGGAGCCGGGCCCCAGGTCGCGCTGAGCGCGGTGCTCCCGGCCCGGTACAAGGGCCTGCCGGCTTCGGTCGTCGTCCTGCGACGGGCGGAGGGGTCGGCACCGGTCGACCTCGTCCAGCTCTACACCTTCGCCGGGGACTCCCCGGTCGCCGCCACCTCCCGCACCTCGGCGGCGGACCCGCAGGCGACGGCGGCCTGGCGGCTGGACGGCAGCACGGTCGTCCGCGAGGAGCGCACCGCCGTCGGCGCCGTCACCACCACCCGCTACACCGTCCGCGCCGACGGCACCCTCGACGAGTCCTGGCCCGGCGCCCCCAGCGGCCCCACGCCGCCCCCCGCGGCCGCCCCGGCCCCGCCCACGGCCCCGGCGAACTGACCCGGGCGGGCCGACAGGCCCGGTGCGGCGCCGGACGTCGGGCCGGCCGACTTCTCGTGCGCCTGGCCGGAAGCCGACGAGCGAGCGACGCCCCGTGCGGGACAGGTGCACGAGGGCTCGGACGGACAGAAATCCGGGGCACCGAGAGTGCGACCCGGTGCGCCGGTACGGACGGGCGGCGCGGGACGTCGGGTGGGCCGACTTCTCGGGTGGTCGGGCGTCGGCACCGGTGGGGACGGCGTCGAGGGGCTTCGCGGCCGTCGGCACCAGAAGTCGATCCGGCCGACTTCCTGCGCGCGCGGGCCCTCTCCCGGCACGAGCTCTGCAGGAGGAGGGTTCACCACGGACCCTGAGGGCCACCGGCGGCCCGGGTCAGGCCCCGCGCGGGACGTCCGATCGGCCGACCTTCCCTGCGGCGGGGGGCACTGCGGGCGCGCGGGACGTCGGGTGGGCCGACTTCTCGGGTGGTCGGGCGCCGGCTCCGGTGGGGGCGACGCGTCGAGGTACTTCGCGGCCGTCGGTACCGGAAGTCGATCCGGCCGACTTCCTGCGGCGCGCGGGCCTTCTCCCGGCACGAGCTCTGCAGGAGGAGGGTTCACCACGGATCCTGAGGGCCACCGGCGACCCGGGTCAGGCCCCGCGCGGGACGTCCGATCGGCCGACCTTCCCTGCGGCGGGGGGCACTGCGGGCGCGGGACGTCGGAGCGGCCGGCGTCCCGTGGCGCGCCGGGTCAGAAGGCGGGGGTGGTGACGGCGTAGAAGACCACGGCTGCGGCGGCGCCGACGTTGAGGGAGTCGATGCCGTGGGCCATGGGGATACGGACGGGGTGGTGGGCGGCGGCGATGGCCTGGGGGGTGAGGCCGTCGCCTTCGGCGCCGAGCATGAGGGCGGCCTTGGGGAGGCCGTGCGGGGCGAGTCCGGCGAGGTCGACGGCGTTGTCGGCGGGGGTGAGGGCGAGCAGGGTGAAGCCGGCGGCACGGACCGTGGCGAGGCCGGCGGGCCAGGGGTCGAGGCGGGCGTACGGGACCGCGAAGACGGCGCCCATGGAGACCTTGACGGCGCGCCGGTAGAGCGGGTCGGCGCAGTCCGGCGAGAGCAGGACGGCGTCCATGCCGAGGGCGGCGGCGCTGCGGAAGATCGCGCCGAGGTTGGTGTGGTCGACCAGTCCTTCCAGGACCGCGACCCGGCGGGCCCCGGCGAGCACGTCGGCGGCGTCCGGGAGGGGCTTGCGCTCCATCGAGGCGAGGGCGCCGCGGTGCACGTGGTAGCCGGTGACGGCTTCGGCGAGGGCGGGCTCGACGACGTGGACCGGGGCGTCGGCCTCGGCGATGACGTCGGCCATCACGTCCAGCCACTTCGCTGTGAGCAGCATCGACCGCATCCGGTAGCCGGCGGCGAGGGCGCGGCGGATGACCTTCTCCCCCTCGGCGATGAACAGACCCTCGGCGGGTTCGCGGCGGCGGCGCAGTTCGACGTCGGTGAGGCCGGTGTAGTCGGCGAGGCGGGGGTCGGCCGGGTCGGTGATGGTGCTGGGTTCGGACACCCTGCGATCTTGCCAAGCCGGGGCGGCGAAGGCCAAACGGCCGACAGGACGGGGTGGTCCCCGGCTAGTCGGAGTGCAAATATGACCGTATGGCCCGTTATCCGGGCCGATCCTGGGCTCCGTCGGCCAATGGCGCCACTGGCTCCGCCGGCCCCTCCGGTGGGCGCCCACACGGTCGGCCACAGCTGCCGCACGCGAAGCGGGCGTGGCCGGTGTGGCATCGTTCGGTGGCCGGACAGGTGTTCGCGCTGCAGATCCTGGTCGTGCTGCTGCTGGTGGCGGCGGCCGTGCTGGCGTTGGTGGTGCAGTCGCACAGGGACGCCGACAACGAGGCGCGCAACCGATCGGTTTCGGTCGCCCAGACGTTCGCCAACTCGCCGGGCATGGTCGAAGCGCTCCGCTCCCCCGACCCGAGCGCGATCCTGCAGCCGAAGGCGCAGTCCGCCCGGATCGGCTCCGGCGTGGACTTCATCGTCGTCCTGAACAACCAGGGCATCCGGTACACCCACCCGAACCCGGCCAGGATCGGCCAGAAGTTCGTCGGCACCTACGAACCCGCGCTGCACGGCCAGGTGGTGACCGAGCACATCACGGGCACGCTCGGCCCGCTGGTGCAGGCCGTGGTCCCGGTGTACGCGCCGGACGGCCAGGTGGTCGGGCTGGTCTCGGCGGGCGTCACCCTGGCGAACGTCAGTACGGCCAGTGAGCGTCAGTTGCCGGTGGTGCTGGGCGCGGCGGCCGGCGCGATCGGGCTGGCCACGCTCGGGACGGCACTGATCAGCCGTCGGCTGCGGCGCCAGACGCGGGGGCTGGGCCCGATCGAGATGACCCGCATGTACGAGCACCACGCGGCCGTGCTGCACGCGGTGCGCGAGGGCGTCATGATCGTCGGCGGCGACGGGCTGCTGCTGCTCTGCAACGACGAGGCACGCCGGCTGCTCGACCTGCCGCCGGACGCCGAGGGCCGTCCGGTGACCGAGCTGGGCCTGGAGCAGGTTCCGCTGGAGCTGCTGACCGCCAACCGCCAGGTGACCGACGAGGTCGTGCTGGCCGGGGAGCGGCTGCTGGCGGTGAACGTCCGGCTGACCGACCAGGCCCCCGGCGGCGCGGGCGGCTGCGTCGCCACGCTGCGCGACTCCACCGAACTGCTGGCGCTGTCCGGCCGGGCCGAGCGCGCGCAGCGGCGGCTGCGGCTGCTGTACGACGCCGGGGTGACGGTGGGCAGCACGCTGGACGTGACGCGGACGGCTGAGGAACTGGCGCAGGTCGCGGTGCCGCGGTTCGCGGACTTCGTCACGGTCGACCTCGCGGAGCAGGTCCTGGCGGGCGAGGAGCCGCCGACGGGTTCCACCCTGGGGCGGATGCGACGGGCGGCGGTGGCGGGCGTCCGGGAGGACGCGCCGTTCTACCCGGTGGGCACGGTGCTGGACGTGGTGCCCGCGACGCCGCTGGCCGGGGCGCTGCACAGCGGTGAGCCGGGTCTGGAGCCGGACCTGGCGCAGGCCCGGCAGTGGCGCGATCAGGACCCGGAGCGGTCGGCGCAGGTGCTGGCGTACGGGGTGCACTCGCTGCTGCGGGTGCCGCTGCGGGCGCGCGGGGTGCTGCTGGGGGTGGCCCGGTTCTGGCGGGCGCAGCGGGCGGAGCCGTTCGAGACGGACGACCTGGCGCTGGCCGAGGAACTGGTGTCGCACGCGGCGGTGTGCATCGACAACGCGCGCCGCTACACCCGGGAGCACGCGATGGCGGTGACGCTGCAGCACAGCCTGCTCCCGCGCAACCTGCCGGCGCAGAACGCGCTGGACGTGGCGCACCGCTACCTGCCGGCCCAGGCCGGGGTGGGCGGGGACTGGTTCGACGTGATCCCGCTGCCGGGCGCGCGGGTGGCCCTGGTGGTCGGTGACGTGGTGGGGCACGGGTTGCACGCGGCGGCGACGATGGGCCGGCTGCGCACCGCGATCCACAACTTCTCGACCCTGGACCTGCCGCCGGACGAGCTGCTGGGACACCTGGACGAGCTGGTGAACCGGATCGACCAGGACGAGGCGGCGAGCGGCGAGAACGCGGGGCTGACCGGGGCGACCTGCCTGTACGCGATCTACGACCCGGTGTCGCGGCGCTGCACCCTGGCCGCCGCCGGTCACCCGCCCCCGGCCGTGGTGGACCCGGAGGGCCGGGTGGTGTTCCCGGAACTGCCGACCGGGCCGCCGCTGGGGCTGGCGGGACTGCCGTTCGAGACCGCCGAGCTGGAGCTGGCGGAGGGCAGTCGGCTGGTGCTGTACACGGACGGACTGGTGGAGGACCGCGACCGGGACATCGACGAGGGGCTGGAGCTGCTGCGTGCGGCACTGGCCGGCGAGCCCCGCACGCCCGAGCAGACCTGCGCGGACGTGCTCGGGGCGATGCTGCCGGCGCATCCGCAGGACGACATCGCGCTGCTGGTGGCGCAGACCAGGGTGCTCGCGCCGGACCAGGTGGCGGAGTGGGACGTGCCGTCCGACCCGGCGGCGGTGGGTGCCGTCCGGGGGGAGGTGGCCCGGCGGCTGGAGGCCTGGGGGCTGGACGAGGCCTCGTTCGTCACCGAGCTGATCCTGAGCGAGCTGGTGACCAACGCGATCCGCTACGGCTCCGGGCCGATCCGGGTGCGGCTGCTGCGGGACCGCGCGCTGATCTGCGAGGTGTCGGACGGCAGCAGCACCTCGCCGCACCTGCGGTACGCGGCGACCGAGGACGAAGGCGGGCGCGGGCTGTTCCTGGTCGCGCAGTTCGCGGACCGCTGGGGGACGCGCTACACGGCGACCGGGAAGGTCATCTGGACGGAGCAGCCGCTGGAGTAGGAAGTCGGCCGGGCCGACTTCCCGCTCCGGCCGGGACTACCGCTGGAAGGCGGCGGCCAGGACGTTGACGACGTCGCCGACGACGATGACCGCAGGGGGCTTGACGCCCTCCGCCTCGACCACCGCGGCGACGGTGCCCAGGGTGGCGTCCACCCGGCGCTGGGCGGCGGTGGTGCCCTCCTGGACGATCGCGACCGGGGTGTCCGCCGGGCGGCCGAACTCGACCAGCCGGGCGGCGATCGCGCCGATCTTGTCCACGGCCATCAGCAGCACCAGGGTGCCGCTCATCTTCGCGGCGGCCTCCCAGTTGGTCAGGGAGCGCTCGTCGTCCGGACCGACGTGGCCGGAGATGACCGTGAACTCGTGCGTCATGCCGCGGTGGGTGACCGGGACCCCGGCCGAGGCGGGGACGCTGATCGAGCTGGAGATCCCGGGCACCACGGTGACCGGCAGGCCGGCCTCCGCACAGGCCAGCAGTTCCTCGCCGCCGCGGCCGAAGACGTACGGGTCGCCGCCCTTGAGCCGGACCACGAACTTGCCGGCCTTGGCGTGCTCGATCAGCGTGCGGTTGATCGCCTCCTGGGCCATGAAACGGCCGTACGGGATCTTGGAGGCGTCGATCACCTCGACGTGCTCGGGCAGCTCGGCGAGCAGCTCGCGCGGGGCGAGGCGGTCGGCGACCACCACGTCGGCGTCGGCGAGCAGCCGGCGGCCGCGCACGGTGATCAGGTCCGGGTCGCCCGGGCCGCCGCCGACCAGGGCGACGCCGGCGCCGTGCGAGCGGTACTGGCGGGCGGCCAGCGAGCCGTCCCGCAGGCCGTCCACGATGGCGTCGCGCAGGGCGGCGGAGTGGCGCGGGTCCCCGGTGAGGACGGCCACGGTGGCGCCCGCGTCCCGGCCGCTGGCCGGCGTCCAGGCGGTGGCGGCGGAGGCGTCGTCGCTGCGCGAGCAGAACACCCGGCCGCGCTCGGCTTCGGCGCTGACGGCCGTGTTGACGTCCTGGTCGTCGGTGGCGACCAGGACGTACCAGGCGTCGGCCAGGTCGCCGTCCCGGTACGGGCGGGCGTGCCAGGTGAGCTCGCCGGCGTCGGCCATCGCCTGGACGGCCGGGGTGGTGACGGGCGATATCAGGTGCAGCTCGGCCCCGGAGGCGATCAGGGCGGGCAGCCGCCGCTGGGCGACCTGGCCGCCACCGACCACGACGACACGGCGGCCGGCCAGCAGCAGGCCGACCGGGTACGGGGTACGGCCCTCGGTGCTCGGGTGCGGGGTGGGCGCGGTCATCGACGGTGCTCCTGATCGGGGTGAGGGTGTGGGGACGGTACGGCGAGACGCCGCTCCGCGGGCCGGCGCGCCCTCGGGCCGGTCCGCGGAGCGGTGCGAGGTGCGCGTCAGGCCTTCTCGGTGACCCCGGCGGAGTCGAAGGTGGCTACATCGTGCATCGCCCGGGCCGCGCTCTGCACCAGCGGCAGGGCCAGCAGGGCGCCGGTGCCCTCGCCGAGCCGCAGGTCCAGGTCGATCAGCGGACGCAGGCCGAGCTTCGCCAGCGCGGCCTGGTGACCGGGCTCGGCGGAACGGTGGCCGGCGATGCAGGCGGCCAGCACCTCGGGTGCGATCGCCTTGGCGACCAGGGCGGCCGAACCGGCGATGACGCCGTCCAGCACGACCGGGGTGCGCAGCGAGGCGGCGCCGAGCAGGAAGCCGGCGATGGCCGCGTGCTCCAGGCCGCCGATGGCGGTGAGGACGCCGACCGGGTCGTTCGGGTCGGGCTGGTGCAGGGCCAGCGCGGCGCGGATCACCTCGATCTTGCGGGCGTGGGTCTCGTCGTCGATGCCGGTGCCGCGGCCGGTGACCTCGGCCGGGTCCAGGCCGGTGAACACCGAGATCAGGGCGGCCGAGGCAGTCGTGTTGGCGATGCCCATGTCGCCGGTGACCAGTGCCTTGTTGCCCGCCGCGACCAGGTCGCGGGCGGTCTCGATGCCGACCTCGATGGCCTTGAGGGCCTCCTCGCGGGTCATCGCCGGGCCCTGGGTCATGTCGGCGGTGCCGGGACGGACCTTGCGCGGCAGCAGGCCGGTGGCCCGGCCCTGCTGGACGGCCTCCGGCAGCTCGGCGGCCACGCCCACGTCGACCACGCAGACCTCGGTGCCGATCTGCTTGGCGAAGGAGTTGATCACCGCTCCCCCGGCCAGGAAGTTTCCGACCATCTGGGCGGTCACCTCCTGCGGCCACGGGCTGACGCCCTGGGCGTGCACGCCGTGGTCGCCGGCGAAGATCGCCACGCAGGCGGGCTCCGGGATCGGCGGCGGGCACTTGCGGGACAGCCCGGACAGCTGGGCGGAGATGATCTCCAGCATGCCGAGCGACCCGGCCGGCTTGGTCATCCGCTTCTGCCGGTCCCAGGCTTCGCCGAGCGCCTTGGCGTCCAGCGGGCGGATGCCGCGCAGGGTCTCGGCGAGCAGGCTCTGCGGCTCCTCGCCGGGCAGCGCGCGGTTGCCGTACTGCTCCTCGTGGACGACCCAGGACAGCGGGCGCTTCTTGGCCCAGCCCTGCTGCTCCAGCTCCGGCTCGTCCGGGAACGAGTCGACGAAGCCGACGCACAGGTAGGCGACGACCTCCAGGTGCTCGGGCAGGCCGAGCTCGCGGACCAGCTGCTCGTCGTCGAAGAAGCTCACCCAGCCGACGCCCAGGCCCTCGGCGCGGGCGGCCAGCCAGAGGTTCTCCACGGCCAGGGCGGCCGAGTACGGAGCCATCTGGGGCTGGGTGTGCCGGCCCAGGGTGTGCCGACCGCCGCGGGTGCGGTCGGCGGTCACCACGATGTTGACCGGGGTCTCGAGGATGGCCTCGATCTTGATTTCCTTGAACTGCTTCGCCCGGCCCTTGGGCAGCGAGTCCGCGTACGCCTCGCGCTGGCGCTCGGCCAGGGCGTGCATCCGCTTGCGGGTCTTGCCCGAGCGGATCACCACGAAGTCCCAGGGCTGCGAGTAGCCGACGCTGGGCGCGGTGTGGGCCGCCTCCAGGACACGGATCAGCACCTCGTGCGGGATCGGGTCCGGGCGGAAGCCGTTGCGGACGTCGCGGCGCTCGCGGATCACCTGGTGGACGGCCTCTCGGCCGAGCTCGTCGTAGCCGGGGGCGGCGGGGCCGCGCGGCTCGGCGGGTTCCTCGGGCTGCTGGTCCTCGGGCTGCGGCTCCTCGGACTGCTGGTCCTCGGACACCGGCTGCTCGGCGGCCGACGGGTCGACGGCGGGCTCCTCGGTGGCCTGCTGCGCGGACACCGGCTGCTCCGCCTGCTGGTCGGCGGGCTGCGCGGCCTGCGGCTCCTCGGCGGCGGGGGCCTCGGGGGCCTGCTCGGCGGCCTCGGCCGGAGCGACAGCGACAGCGGCCTCGGCAGGAGCGGCGGGCGCCTCGGCCGGAACCTCGGGCTGCTCGGCGAGCGGTTCGGCGGACGCCTCCGCCGGGGCCTCGGCCGGCGCGGCCTCCGGCTGCTGCGGCTGCCCGGCCTCGGCGGCGGACTCGGCGGCCGGCTCGGCAACGGGCTCGACGGCGCTCTCGACCGGGGCGGCAACGGCCTCGGCCGGCTCGACGGCGGGCTCGGCGGCGGGCTGCTCCGGCTCCTGCGTGACCGCTACGGCGGGCTGCGCCGCCTCGGCCTCGGCAACGGGCTCCGCAGCGGTCTCGACCGGGGCCGCAACGGCCTCGGCCGCGACGACCGATTCGGCCGGGACCTCCGCCTGGGCCTGCTCCGCGGGCTGCTCGGCGGACGCCTCCGCCGGGGCCTCGGCCGCCGGGGCCTCGGCCGGCGCGGCCTCTGGCTGCTGCGGCTGCCCGGCCTCGGCGGCCGGCTCGTTGACGGGCTGACCGGACGGCATCTCCCCGGTGCCGGCGGCGGTCTCGGCGGCCGGCTCGACGGCGGCCTCCGGCGCGACGGCAACGGACTCGGCACCCTCGCCGCCCTGACCGGGCTCGCCGACGGGAGCCACCTGGAGGGCGTCACCGCCGTCGACGGTCTGCGGCACGTCGGCGGCCGCTATGGGCGCGGGCTGCTGCGGTGCCGCGGCCTCGGCCACCGGGGCCTGCCCGGCCGCCTCGACCTTGGGCAGGCCGTGCGGGGTGGGCGCGGCGAGGAAGGCGGAGATCCGGCGCTGCGGACCGGCCGGAGCGGCCTCGGCCTGCTCGGCGGACGCGTCGACGGCAACGGACTCGACGGCAACGGTCTCGACGGCCACGGATTCGACGGCCACGGTCTCGACGGCGACGGAGTCGGCGGGGACCGGTGCGGCGGGAGCCCCGGCCGGGGCCTGCTCGACGGCCGGCTCGGCCACGACGGCCTGCGGCGCGACGGCCACGGCCTCGACAACGGACTCCGGCGCCACCTGGGCCGGAACGGGCTGGACGCCCTGGACGGCCTCCGGCGTCTCGACGACCTCGATCACCTCGATCGCCCCGACCGTCTCCACGGCGAGCATCGACTCGACCGGCTGCGAGGCCAGCGGCACCTGCTGGACGTCCTGGGCGAGCGGAAGCTGCTGACCGTCAGCCACCGGAGTACCCGGGACCAGCGGAACGACCGGCGGCGCCGCCGGCGTCTGAAGGGCCTGCGGCGCGACGGGCGGCGCGGCCTCGGCCATCGGCGGCCGGCCGACGACCGGGATGCCGTGCGCGGGCGTGCCGCCCTGCGACGGGCCGCGGTCGGCCAGCGAGCGCACCGGGACCTGGCCGGTCATCAGCGACGGGTCCGGGATCGGCGGGCCGGCGTGCAGCGGGCGGCGCGGCTGAGCCTGCGTCATCGGCTGCTGCACCTGCGGCTGCAGCGGGACGGGCTGCTGCTGGACGTGCTCGGCGCCGAGCGCCGGCGGGTCCACCGGCGGCCAGGACGGCTCGACCGGGGTGCCGTCCTGCGGCGACGCGAGCGGCATCTGCTCGGCCGGGACGGACGCCATCGGCTCGCCCCAGGAGCCCTGCGGGCCGGGCATCAGCAGCACGTCGTCATCGTCGTCCAGGCCGTCCGGCGAGTCGGGCTGGTCGAGGAAGTGGAAGGCCGGGCGCTGGGCGCCCTGGTCGACGGCCCACCCCTCGCCGGGGACGCCGTAGCCGGGCTGGCCCTGTGGCGGGATGACGCCGGCACCCGGGGGCATCCCGCCGAGCGGTCCGCCGAGCGGGGCCGCCGGGTTCGGGATCATTCCGCCGTCCGTCGCGACGCCCTGCAGGGGTGCAACGCCCGCGACGCCCTCCGGTCCGCCGAGCGGGTCGGGCCCGGCGTGCAGGTGCTCCGGCAGTCCCTCGCCCGGGACGTGGCCGCCATCGGTCATTGTCAAAGCTCCTTCCAGGCCGCTGCCGCGCCCTTGGCGACACGATCCGATCGCAGCGCCCATCCGCACGGGCCGGGCCAGCACCGACCCGCCCCTCAACCACACGCGGCCGCCGCGCCATGGCGCTGCGGCCCAAGTCCATCCGGTGCGCCGCGGCACCCCGGCCCGGCGCACCGCCACACGGGGCGGCGCATCGTCTGAAACAACGACACCCCGGAGCAACCGGCACGACCGCACCGGACCCTACGGCATTCTCCAGGTCCGGCACGAGGCCCGTCGAATTGCCCACACTCCGAGCGGAACCGGGTTGCACCACGTCAAAAAGGTGACAAACCGACCGAATCGGGTGGGTCGCCGACAGCTGCAGCCGCCCAGGACGTCACACTACCGGCCCGGCGCGGTCACCTCTCGAATCGGTGTCCGGATGCGACCTGGATCACCGTCCGCACCGCGCGCGGACCGCGCCCGCGCAACCGTCCGCACTACCGCGCGGCCCCGGCGCGCGCCCGAGGTTTTCACACGATCTGCTCACCCCAGAGCACGAGCGCGCCGGTTCCGCCCGACCCCAGCCCCAGCCCGCCGCCCTCCCCCGCGGACGCCAGCGGGGTCGACTGGAGCAACGCGCCGTCCGCCCGGTACCCGGCCCCCTCGATCGCCCGGCGGACCTCCTCCGCCTCGGCGAAGGTCCGGGCCAGCGCGACGAACCGCTCCGGCCTGCGGGCCAGCACGGCGCGCACCACGTCCGGCCCGCCGGACTCCACCACCGCCGCGTCCGGCTCCGGCAAACCGCCCAGCACCTCGGGGCCACTCCCGTACACTGCCTCGATCTCGACGCCGTACCGGCGGGCGTTGACGGCCAACCGGGCACAGGCCGAGCGGGAACCCTCGACCGCGACGACGGCGGCGCCGAACCGGGCCGCCTCCACCGCGAGGGCGCCGCTGCCCGCGCCGACCGACCAGACCAGGTCCCCGGGGCGGGCACCCAGACGGGCCAGCACCAGGGCGCGCACGTGCGCGGGGAGCGTGTCCGGCGCGCCCGTTTCACCACCCGTGCGCCCGGCGCCCGCGTAGGCGTCGCCGGGGAGCGCCCAGCCGCGCTCCGCGCCGGGGTAGCCGACCGGGCGCCCGGCGAGCCAGCCGGCCGCCTGGTCCACCGGGGCGGCCTGGGCGCCGCCGCCGATCACCAGCACCACGTTGGGGTCGCGCCAGTCGTGGTCGGCGATCCGGTCGGAGGTGAGGACGGTGACGTCCTCCTCGGGGGTGCCGAGGGCCTCGCAGACCACGAAGGTCCGGTGCACCCCGCGCAGCATCAGGGCGAGTTCGGCCGGCCCGGCACCCGGGGCGGTGAGCACCGCCACCTTGGGGTGGGCCCGGCAGATGTTGGCCGCGCGGCGCAGCCGTCCGCCGTGGGCGCTGACCACCTGGGCGTCCTCCCAGGGCATGCCGGCCCGGGCGAAGGCGGTGGCGACGGAGGAGACGGCGGGCAGGACTTCCAGTTCGAGGCCGTACTCGGGGCGGCGCAGGGTACGCACCACGCCGAAGAAGCCCGGGTCGCCCTCGGCGACCACGACGGCGGCGCCGCGGTGCTCGGCGATCCGGCGGGCGGCCTGCCGGACGTCGCCGAGGGTGATCCGCTCGGCGGCTTCGGGCACCGGGAGGGCGCCGAGTTGATAGGGGGCTCCGGCCACCAGGGTCGCCGCGGCGAGGGCCGCACCGGCGGCCTCGGTCAGCGGCGTGCCGTCCCACCCGATGACCGTGATCCGGTCAGCCATCTGCGGCCGTTCTCCCTCGACTCGTTGCGCCGTTCCGTGCGCCACCCGGTGCGCCGTGCTGCCGCACCGGTGCAGAGGCTACCGGGTGTGATCCCCCCGGGGACGGACATCTCGTACACATGTCCGTGGCGGGCGGACAGACGGACGGTCGTCGGCGGTCCGGTCGCCAGGCTGCCCCGGTCCGGCGGTCCGGTCGCCCGGCGTCAGTCGCGCAGCACGTAGCGGTGGTCGCCGTGCCAGCCGTGCCGGTGCAGTCCGGGCGACTCCAGGTCCTCCGGGAGCAGGCTCCAGAGGATGAGGTCGCTGCGGCTCTCCCCCGCGGTCCGGCTGCCGGGGGGTGCGCCCACCGCCTCGCCGGACTCGCGCACTATCCAGGCGCTGCGCAGCACGCCCTCGCTGATGCCGCCGATCTTCTGGGCGACCTGCTGGGCGGCGGTGTTCCCGGCGGCGGTGCGCATCTCCAGGCGCAGGAAGCCCCGGTCCTCGAACAGCCACTGGGCGACGCCGAGGACGGCCTCCGGGGCGTACCCCTCTCCGCGGGCCCAGGCGGCGGTGATGTAGGAGATCTCGGTGCTGCGCAACCGCCAGTCGGTGTTGCGCAGTTCGACCAGGCCGACCAGGCGCTGGGTCAGGTGCTCGGTGACGGCGAGGACGATGCCGCGCCCGGTGGCCCGGTGGGCCGGGGCGAGGGTCCGGGCGAGTTCGGCCGCGTACGCCTCGGTGAAGGGGTGCGGGAGGTCGGTCCAGGCCAGGACGAGGTCGTCGGCCATCATCGTGGCCAGACCGGGGGCGTCGTCCTCCGCAAGGGGACGCAGCAGCAGCCGTTCGGTGCTGATCGCGGTCTCGGGGAAGCTCGCTGCCATGCCGTCTCTCCTCGCCGGGTCGTGAACACAACACCGTACGCCTCCGTCGCACTCCGGGTACCACCCGGTGCGCCGCGCGCACGACGGTACGTCAGAACGCCGTCGCCCGGGGGCGTCCCCGGTGCATACTGCCCGACCGGGCCCCCGCCGCAGTGCGGCGG
>NZ_JBHWCL010000213.1:0-13370 GCF_042735125.1 Kitasatospora sp. NPDC059599
GCCGGGGGCGGGCCCGTCGGGGCGGCGCGGCTCGGTTCAGCGCTCCCAGCGGTAGAACTCCCGCGCCATCGCGTCCTTCGGCTCACGCCAGGTGGCCGGGTCGTAGGCCTGGACGAAGGCGGTCAGGCGGTCGCTCACGGTCCGGAACTCGGGGTGCCCGATGACCTTGGCGACGGCCGGGCCCGGCGGGCGGTCGGCCTCGATCAGGTGCAGGTAGACGTCGCCGAACTGGAAGAGGCTGCGGCCGGTCACGCCGATCAGGTGCGGGAGCTCGCCCTGGTCGGACTCGGCGAACACCTCGGCGATGTCCGGTGCCGCCTCGGGCTTCATCCGGGCGACGATCAGGGCGCGGTGGGTGCCGTTCACAGCTCCGCCGCCCGCTTCTCGACCTTCTCGCGGATCAGCTGCATCTGGATCCGCGAGTTCTTGTTGATGTGGTTGACCATGCCGTCGTCGTCGACCGGCGCGGTGGGCTTCATCGCGAAGTCCTGGATCCAGCGCATCCTCGTGCCGGCCGGGACCTCCGCGTACTCCCAGCGGATGTCCATGAACTCGAACGGGCCGGGCTCGACCCGCCGGGCGCGCACCGCGAGCGAGGTCTTGTCGGTGGTGCGCTCGGAGACCCAGCTCCACACCTGGCCGTTCTCGTCCGGGTGCATGGTGAGCCGGAACTGCACGCGGTCGCCGTCACGCTCCAGGACGTCCACGGAGGCGTACTCGCTGAAGAGGTCCGGCCAGTTCTCCAGGTCGTTGGTGATCTCCCAGACCAGGTCGAGCGGCGCGGCGATGACGATCTCGTTGTCCGTGTGTCCGGGCATCTCAGGCACCGGCCTTCGCGGAGAGGGAGGAGTTGACCAGCTCCATGAACTCGGCCGGGGTCTTCGCGGACTCGGCGCCCGAGGTGACCTTGAGGCCGTGCCGGTTCTCCAACTCGCCGACGACGCCGAGCAGTCCGAGCGAGTCGACGCCGAACGTGTCGAACTGCGCGCCCGGCTGCTCCAGGTCGACCGGGTCGACGGTGACGCCGGCCCGGGCCTGCAGCAGGGTGGCGAGTTCCGGATAGCTGAGGGTGTTGCTCACGGGGTGCTTCCCTTCGGAGGTGTGACGGAGTGCTTCAGGACCGCTCCCCGCGCCGGAGGACCAGCGCGGAGTTGGAGCCCATCAGTCCGCGGCTGAGCACCAGGGCGGTGCGCAGTTCGGCGGGGCGGGCGCGGTCGGTCACCAGGGCGAGGTCGTGGCAGACCTCGGTGACGTTGGGTGTGGGCGGCAGGACGCCGTCCTCCATGGCCAGCACGGCGGCGGCCACGTCCAGCAGCGGGGCGCCGCAGTAGGCCCGCCCGGTACCGGTCTTGGGCGCGGTGACCGGGACGCGTTCGGCGGCCGGGCCGAGCGCGTCGGCCAGTGCCAGCGCCTCCGCCCGGTCGGCGGCCGGCACACCCAGCGCGTCCGCGAAGACCACGTCGATCTCCTCGGGCGCGATCCGCGCCTCGTCCAGCGCGATCCGGATCGCGGCGGCCAGCCCCTCCCGGGACTCCTCCCAGCGGGAGGCCCCGGTGAAGGTGGCGCCGTGCCCGGTCAGGTGCGCCCGGACGGCGGCTCCGCGTCGCCGGGCGGCCTGCTCGTCCTCCAGCATCAGCATCGCGCCGCCCTCGGCGGGGGCGAAGCCGCAGGCCTTCGCGGTGAACGGCAGGTAGGCCTCCTCGGCCCGCTCGGCCAGGCTGAGCTCGGGATAGCCGAGCTGGCAGACCATCGAGTACGGGGCCAGTGGGGCCTCGGCGGCGCCGACCACCACCGCGTCGGTGCCGCGCTCGACGGTGCGGGCGGCGTGCGCGAGGGCGTCCAGGCCGCCGGCCTCGTCGCTGGCGACCACGCCGCAGGGGCCCTTGTAGCCGCCGCGGATCGAGATCTGGCCGGTGCTGGCCGCGTAGAACCAGGCGATGGACTGGTACGGTCCGACGAACCTCGGCCCCTGGCCCCAGAGTTGCTGGAGCTCGCGCTGGCCGAACTCGCCGCCGCCGGAGCCGGCCGCGGTCACCACGCCGACCGCGAAGGGCTGTTCGGGGTCGGGCCGGAAGCCGGCGTCCGCCACCGCCAGGTCGGCGGCGGCCATCGCGTAGTGCGTGAAGCGGTCGGTCTGTACCAGGTAGCGGTTGTCGATCGCCGACTGCGGCTCGAAGTCCCGCACCTGACCCGCGATCCTGAGTGGCAGCTCGGTGCAGCCCTCGCGGGATATCCGGTCGAGGACGCTCACGCCCTGCCTGGTGGCCTTCCAGAAGGCGTCGGCCCCGACGCCGTTCGGCGCCACCACGCCGAGGCCGGTGACCACCGCTCGGCGGCCCTGCTGACGTGACGTCATGGAACTCACCCCGTTCTGTTGAGCACGACGGCGGACTGGAATCCGCCGAATCCGCTGCCGACCGAGAGGATGTGGCTCAGCGGCAGCTCGCGCGCGGTGCGCGGCACGTAGTCGAGGTCGCACTCCGGGTCCGGAGTCTCGTAGTTGGCGGTCGGCGGCACGACGCCGTGGGCGAGCGCCAGGGTGCAGGCGACGACCTCGATCGCGCCGATCGCGCCGAGCGAGTGCCCGACCATCGACTTGATCGAGCTCATCGGGGTCTCGAAGGCGTGCCCGCCCAGAGAGCGCTTGACCGCGGCGGTCTCGTGCCGGTCGTTCTGCTTGGTGCCCGAGCCGTGCGCGTTGACGTAGTCGACGTCGGCGCGGTTCACCCGGGCGTGGGCGAGCGCGTGGTCGATCGCCCGGGACATCTCCAGCCCCTCCTTGGTGAGGCCGGTCATGTGGTAGGCGTTGCCGAAGGTGGCGAAACCGCCGACCTCGCCGTAGATCCGGGCGCCGCGGCGGCGGGCGTGCTCCAGCTCCTCCAGCACCAGGACGGCGCCGCCCTCGCCCAGCACGAACCCGTCGCGGTCGGCGTCGAACGGCCGGGAGGCGTGCTGCGGGTCGTCGTTGCGCTCGCTGGTGGCCTTGATGGCGTCGAAGCAGGCCACGGTGATCGGCGAGATCGGGGAGTCGGAGGCGCCGGCGACGCAGATGTCGGCGCGGCCCTCCTCGACCGCCTGGAATCCGTAGCCGATCGCGTCCAGACCGGACGTGCAGCCGGTGGAGACGGTCTGGACCGGGCCGTGCGCGCCGGTCCGCTCGGCCACCGCGGAGGCCAGCGTGCTGGGGGCGAAGGCCCGGTGCAGCTGCGGCTGCGCCTGCCGGTGGTCCACGTCCCAGCGCGCGCCGGAGGCGCTGACCAGGGCGTAGTCGTGCTCCAGCCGGGTGGTGCCGCCGACGGCGGTGCCGAGCGAGACGGCGATCCGCCACGGGTCCTCGGCGGCGAGGTCCAGGCCGGCGTCGGCGATCGCCTCGTCGGCCGCGACCATCGCGAACTGGACGTAGCGGTCAGCCCGTTGGACGTCCTCCGGGCTCAGCCCGTGGGCCGCGGGGTCGAAGTCGACCTCGGCGGCGATCCGGGAGCGGAACCCGGTGGGGTCGAAGAGCGTGATGCCCCGGGTCGCGGTGCGGCCGGCCGTGAGGAGGTTCCAGAACGCCGGGACCCCGACCCCGCCGGGCGCGACCACACCGATCCCCGTGACGGCGACGCGCCGGGTCACGAGGCCACCTTGGCGTGTTCCGGCGGGCCGGAGGCCGCGGACTCCTCGGTGGTCACGTGGCCCAGGTCGGGGCGCGGGGCGAGCGGGCCGAGGTGGAAGACCATCCGGGCCTCGGTGTCGCCGACGTTGCGGAAGCGGTGACGCATGTTGATCGGGATCATCAGGCCCTGGTCGGGCTTGAGCGGGTGGGCCTTCCCGTCGAGGTCCACCTCCAGCTCGCCGGAGACGACGAACACGAACTCCTCGGAGTACGGGTGGTAGTGCTCGCCGATCCGTTCGCCGGGCCGCACGATCGCCAGGCCCATGAAGCCGCTGGTCGCGCCGCAGCTGGTCGGGGTGAGCATGGTGCGTAGTTCGGCGCCGTGGCGGCGGTTCTCCGGAGCCTCGTCGACGTTGACGATCCGTGGGTACTGCGTGGTCATGGTGCTCTTCCTCCGGGAAGTCGACGGGTTCTGACGAAGCGTCAGTTGGCTCGGGGGTCGCTGGAGCTGCGGTCGGTGACCGGGTTCATGGCGCGGGCGGCGAGGAAGGCGCTGAGGCCGGCGACGGTGCGCAGGTCGCCCTGCGGTCCGAGGTCGAGCAGCCGGGCCAGTTCGCCCGCTTCCCGGTCGTCCGCCACGCCGAGGGCCGCCGCGGGGTCGGCCTCGGCCGGCACCCGCAGGTCGACCAGGCGCACCACCACGTCGTCGCGCCGGAACACGGTGCCCGCCGCGACGGGACCGGTCGGGTCGGCGGTGGCCAGGTTGTCGTGCTCGGCCAGCAACTCGGCCACCGCCCGCCCGTTGCCGGGACGGACGGGGTAGAGCACCGCGTGCCGGTGCAGCCGGCCGGAGGCGGGGGAGCCGGCGATCGCCTGGTGTTCGGCGGGCAGCGCCGCCCTGGCGAAGAAGGCGCGGGCCGCCTGCGGGTCGCCCAGCTGGCGGGCCTCCTCCAGGTGCGGGTTGATCGCCTCCTCGACGGCCCGCACCTCGGGCTGCATCGCCACGTGGCGCAGCGCGTCGCCCAGGTTGCCGACCACCTCGACGGCCCGCACGACCCGGTTGCCGTGCATGAACAGCGAGGTGCGCTGCAGCCGGGTGTGTTCGTCGACCTCGGCCCGGGGGGAGGCGTAGCCGGAGAGGATCCGGGCCACCTCGGGCTCGCTGCCGGGCTTGACGGTGAAGGTCAGGGCGTGGCGGACCACGCCGTCCGGGCCCGGCTCGGCCTTCGGCGGGCCGACGTGGCCGGCGGGCGAGGTGGGCGGCAGCCCGGGCGGCACCTCCATCGGGGCCCGGGTGCCGGTGGAGCCGGCCGCCGAGGTCTCGCGCAGGACGGCGTAGCGCAGCGAGCGGAAGTTGTCGCTGACGCAGCCGTGCATCGGCTTGACCATCTCGCGGTGGGCCGGGCTGTCCACCCACTGCAGGAAGGTCTCCTGGTCCTCCCACTCGCTGGTGATCAGCCACTGGCGCGGGTCGTTGATCGACTGGCACAGCTGGTCACTGACGTGGCCGGGGACCGAGGCCACCTGGTGGCGCAGTTGCTCGTAGACGTCGAGGAAGCGCTGCTGGGCGCCGTCCTGGATCTCCAGCATCAGCACGACCCGCAACCGGGTGTCGGAGTCGGAGTGCTGCCTCGGCTGGGGTTCGGACAGAGTTGTCATGATCCACTTTCTGCTCTGGGCCGCACGCTGCGGGCCGTGTCTGTCGTGCCCGGCGGGCGCTCCCCGGCCTGGGAAGGCGGTGCGACGGCGGGTCGGGCCCGGGCGGTCGGCGCCAGGCCTGAGGTCGATCGTGGGCGGCGCACCGGGCGCGGCGCGAGATTTGCGGGCCATCCGAGCGAAGGGGCGGCAGAGCCGGTCCCGGGTGGGGGATGGAAGAGCGGGGCCCCCGGCTGAGCGGGCCCGTCGAGGGCGGCGCCGACCCAGACGCCGGGCCGCGGAATCCCCTGACAGGGTGGAGCAACTGATGAATCCGAAGATCGACGACCGGGTGCCGGTCCTGATCGTGGGCGGCTCGCTGGTCGGGCTGTCGGCCTCACTCTTCCTCGGCCGCCTCGGGGTCAGACACCTGCTGGTCGAGAAGCACGCCGACACCTCGCGTCACCCGCGGGGCCGGGGCAACAACGTCCGCACGATGGAGCTGTACCGGGTGGCCGGGGTCGAGCCGGCGATCCGTGAGGCCGCCTCGGTCCTCGCCCCCAACCACGGCATCCTGCAGGCGCCCTCGCTGACCGGCACCGAGCAGGAGTGGCTGTTCCGCGAGATCGACCCGGGCGGCCGGCTGGCCCGGTTCAGCCCCAGCTCCTGGTGCCTGTGCAGCCAGAACGACCTGGAGCCGGTGCTGCTGCGGGCGGCCCGCGACCTGGGCGGGGACGTGCGGTTCAGCACCGAGCTGGTGTCCTTCGAGCAGGACGCCGACGGCGTGACCTCGGTGCTGCGCAGCCGGGAGAGCGGCGAGCAGCGGGTGGTGCGCTCCGAGTTCCTGATCGCGGCGGACGGCCCGCGCAGCCCGGTCCGCGAGCGGCTGGGCATCGGCCAGAGCGGCAAGGGCGAGCTGTTCCACAACGTCAGCATCACCTTCCGGGCCAAGCGGCTGGCGGAGGTGGTCGGTGACCGGCACTTCATCGCCTGCTACCTGACCAACCCGGAGGCGGACGGCGCGCTGCTGCCGGTCGACAACCAGGAGGAGTGGGTCTTCCACGCTCCGTGGCACCCCGAGCACGGCGAGCCGCTGGAGGCCTTCACGGACGAGCGGTGCGAGCGGCACATCCGCACCGCCGTCGGCCTGCCCGAGCTGGACGTCGAGGTGACCGGCCGGGCGCCCTGGCACGCCGCCGAGCGGGTGGCCGACCGGTACGGCGCCGGGCGCGTCTTCCTCGCCGGGGACTCCGCCCACGAGATGTCCCCGACCGGCGCCTTCGGCTCCAACACCGGCATCCAGGACGCCCACAACCTGGCCTGGAAGCTCGCCGCCGTGCTGTGCGGCTGGGCCGGGCCGAGCCTGCTGGAGACGTACGGGCAGGAGCGGCGGCCGGTCGCCCGGGTGACCAGTGAGCGCGCCTCGGCCCGCTCCGCCGAGCACAGCCACCCCGGCTACGCGGTGGTGCCGGGCGTCGGGCGGCAGGCCGGGGTGCTCGCGGTGGCGCTCGGCTACCGCTACCCGGTCGGCGCGGTGATCGGCACGGACCGGGAGGGCGCCGTCGTTCCCGAGCAGTTCGAGTCGGCGGGCGAGCCCGGCAGCCGGGCCCCGCACCAGTGGCTGCTGCGGGCGGGCGTGAAGCTCTCCACCCTGGACCTGTACGACCAGGCGATGGTGCTGCTCACCGGCCCCGACGGCGCGGCCTGGCAGGCGGGCGCCCGACGGGCGGCGGACCGGCTGGCCGTCCCGCTGGACGCCTACCGGATCGGCGACGGTGCCGAGGACGACCTGGCCCCGGAGCCGGGCGCGGACTTCGCCGCCCTGCACGGCATCGGCCCGCAGGGCGCCGTCCTGGTCCGCCCGGACGGGTTCGTCGCGTGGCGCTCGCCCGGTCCGGCGCTGGACCCGGAGGCCGAGCTGGGCACGGTGCTGCGGACGGTGCTGGGCCTCTGAGGCACGCGGAAGGGCCCGCCGGTCGGATGACCGGCGGGCCCTTCGGGTCAGGTGCGGGGATCAGTGACCGCCCGCGTCGACCACCTCGACGTCGGCGACCTCGCGCTCGATCTCCTCGGCCGGCAGGGCGACCCGGATCGCCCAGTAGTAGATGCCGAGGGCGAACACCGCGACGATGCCCATGTCGTACCAGAGCGGGATCCGGCCGGTGCCGTCACCGAAGCCGCCCTGCCAGGAGATCAGGCCCAGGCCCAGCAGGTAGACCGGCAGCCACTGGGCGGCCTTCCAGTTCAGGCGCGGCGCGTTCGGCAGGCCCTTCTTGATCGCGTACGCCGCGTAGCTGCCGAGCAGCACGTAGCCGAGGACGATCGCGAGGCCCAGGCGGGACAGGATGTGCCAGCCGGACCAGTAGATGATCAGGCTCGCGACCACGAACGCGGCGGGCGAGATCACGCCGCCCAGCGGCAGCCGGTAGGAGCGCTCACGGTTGGGCAGACGGCGGCGCAGCGCGCCGAAGGCCAGCGGGGCGCCGGCGTACATCAGCACGCTGGCGGAGGTGATGAAGCCGACCAGTTCCTGCCAGCTCGGGAAGGGCAGGAAGCAGATCACACCGGTGACGAAGGACAGGATCAGGCCGAACCACGGCACGCCGTTCTTGTCCAGCTGCTCGAACTTCTGCGGGGCGTACCCGTTCTTGCTCAGGCCGTAGGAGATGCGCGAGGTGGAGGTGGTGTAGATCAGGCCGGTGCCACCGGGGGAGATGATCGCGTCGACCTTCAGGATCCAGGCCAGCCAGCCGAGGCCGACCAGGGTCGCCAGACCGGCGAAGGGGCCGTCGATGCCGGGGAAGTCGAGCTTGTCCCAGCCGTTGGCGAAGGCGCTGACCGGCAGGGCGCCGATGAAGACCACCTGCAGCAGGGTGTAGATCAGGGTGCCGATGGCGACCGAGCCGAGCACGGCGCGGGGGATGTCGCGCTTGGGGTTGCGGCTCTCACCGGCGATCTGGATCGCCTGCTCGAAGCCGAGCAGCGCGAAGATGATGCCGCTGGAGCTGATCGCGGCCAGCACGCCCTTGGCGCCGAACGGCGCGAAGCCGTGCGAGGTGAAGTTGGAGCTGTGGAAGCTCGTGATCGCCAGGACGAAGATCGTGAACAGCGGGACGAAGATCTTCAGCCAGGTGGTGACCGTGTTGGTCCGGGCCAGGGCCTTCACACCGAGGAAGTTCACCGCGACGAACACGGCCATCAGCAGGGTGGCGACGATGAACCCGGTGGTGGTGAGGGTGTTGTCGGCGTTCAGCAGTCCGGAGGCCCCTGGCAGGTCCTTTCCGTAGCCGATCATCGCCTCGACCTCGATCGGCGCGACGGTGGCCGCCTGCAGCCAGGAGAACCAGCCGAAGCTCATGCCGGCGAGGCCGCCGAAGGCGTAGTGCGGGTAGCGCGCGGTACCGCCGGCGACGGGGAACAGGCCGCCGAGTTCGGCGTGCACCAGCGCGAGGAGCACGATGGCGACCGCGCCGATGCCCCAGGAGATGACGGCCGCAGGGCCGGCGGCGACCACGCCGTTCTTCGCTCCGTAGAGCCAGCCGGACCCGATGATCGATCCGACGGAGGCCCACATGAGGCCGATGAGACCGATCTGGCGCTTGAGCGACCGGTGGGTGGTTCCGGAGTCGGAACCGGTGCTCTGGCCGGGCGGCGAGATCTGGTTGAGGGAAGCCATTGGCGATCTCTCTGTGTGTGGGGGCTCCGGGATGCGCTCGGAGCGCGGAGAGTTGCCACACAGTAGGGCTATTCATAGACCTCTGCACAGATTTCATTACTGAATGTTTACTTTCTTTGCCGGATATCCGCCCTGGTAGGAGGCATTCTGTTCAGTCGTCTGTTACGTTACCTGTGGGTAAGCCCAGGATTTGAGCAGTGATTGAGCTTCGCGCCGGGGGTGTGCAATATTGACATCCCCGGTGATTCATGAAAATGGCAATCACTGCATAATGATGCACCCGGGGTCGCCCGGGGTACGCCGACGGCATGACACAGCCGCGGTGAGCGGGCCGGCTGGGCCGGTCCGGTCACCGCGGCTGCGGTGTGCGTGCGGGGTGGGTCAGCCGGTCGCCTCCCGGTCGGCCAGCCAGGCCGCGGTGAGCTCCCAGACCCGGCGCAGGGCATCGGGCTGGGCCATGTCCTCGTGGCGGCAGTCCAACGGGTGATCGGTGAGTTCGCCGGTGATGTGCGGCGTCCAGACGTCCCGGTGCGGGACCTCGCGCCCGCGGTCGTCCCGGGCCGAGACCAGCAGCGCGTCACCGTCGAAGCGGCGCGGGCGGTGCGCCCGCAGCAGACGGAAGTTGTTCGCGATCACCCGGGAGGCGGTGGCGAGTTCCTCGGCCGTCAGCTCGATCGACAGCGTGCTCTGGTCGATGAGCTCCTCGAAGCCCTCCGGCTCCGCCCGCCCGGCGTCCTCGGGGGCCCCGGCCGGGCGGGTCGGCAGGTGGGCGTCCAGCAGCACCAGGGCGGCCACCTGCTCACCCTGATCACGCAGTTGGGCGGCGATCTCCTGGGCGACCACACCGCCGAAGGACCAGCCCAGCAGGTGGTAGGGGCCGGCGGGCTGGACGCTGCGCATCCGTTCGACGTACTGCGCGGCCATCTCCGTTATGGATCCCGGCAGTTCGGTGTGGAGGTCCGGGCCGTCCGAGCCGTGGCCGGTCGTGCCGTGGCCGTCCGAGCCGTCCCGGCCGTCCGGCCCGTCCAGTCCGGCGGCCTGGAGGCCGTAGAGCGGGTAGTCCGCCGGGAGGTACCTGGCCAGCGGCGAGTAGCACCAGCTCGGGCCGCCGACCGGGTGGACGCAGAAGAACGGCTCCCGGCTGCCGGTCGTGCGCAGCGGCAGCAGCACGCCCAGGGCCTCGCGGGTGTCCGGCAGGCCGAGCCGCTCGGCCAGCCCGGCCACGGTCGGCGCGGTGAACAGCGTCTGGATCCCCACCTCGACACCGAGGACCGCGCGGATCCGGCTGACCAGGCGTGCGGCCGTCAGCGAGTGCCCGCCGAGCTCGAAGAAACCGTCGTCCACCCCCACCCTCGGCAGCTCCAGCACCTCGGCGAAGATGCCGCAGAGGATCTCCTCCTGCACCGTGCTCGGGGCGCGGCCGGCCGTCGTCACGCCGTACGCCGGTGCCGGCAGGGCGCGGCGGTCGAGCTTGCCGTTGACGGTGAGGGGCAGGGCGTCCAGGAGCAGCACCGCGGAGGGCACCATGTAGTCCGGCAGCCGGTCGGCGAGGAACTGCCGGAGCTGAACGGGCAGATCGGTGCCGTCGTCCGCCGGGACCGCGTAGGCGACCAGGCGCCGGTCGCCCGGGATGTCCTCGCGGACCAGGACGGCCGCCTGGGAGACCCGGGGGTGGGAGGCGACCGTGGTCTCGATCTCCCCGAGTTCGATGCGGAAGCCGCGGATCTTGACCTGGTCGTCGGCCCGGCCGACGAACTCCAGCTCACCGTCGGCGGTCCAGCGGACGATGTCGCCGGTGCGGTACATGCGGCGGCCGGGTTCGCCGTAAGGGCAGGCCACGAAGCGTTCGGCGGTCAGGCCGGGGCGGCCGAGGTAGCCGCGGGCCAGGTTGGCGCCCGCCAGGTACAGCTCGCCGGCCACGCCCGGCGGCACCGGGCGCAGTGCGGCGTCGAGCACGTAGACCCGGGAGTTCCCCAGCGGGCGGCCGATCGACGAGGCGGCCTCGCCGGACGCCCCGGAGGCCCGGGTCGTCGACGGGCTCGCCGCACTGCCACGGGAGTTGACGGGCTTGCCGGTGACCCAGACGGTGGCCTCGGTGGGACCGTACATGTTGACCGTGGCGGGCGCCCGCTCGCCCAGCCGGCGGAACCAGCCGTCCAGGCGGCTCACGTCCAGGGCCTCGCCGCCGAGCACCAGGGTACGCAGCGGGGGCCGGTGCGGCTCGGCGTCGCCCTCGATGGTGGCCGTCCGGGCTGCGCCCTCGGTGTCCTCCGCCGTGACCTGGGTCAACTGGTAGAAGGCGGAAGGGGTTTGGTTGAGGACGGTGACCTGCTCGCGGATCAGGAGGTCCAGGAAGTCCTGCGGCGAGCGGGAGGTCTCGAACGGGACGACGACCAGCCGGCCGCCGTGCAACAGCGCGCCCCACAGCTCCCAGACGGAGAAGTCGAAGGCGTAGGAGTGGAACCAGGTCCAGACGTCGTCCGGGCCGAAGTCGAACCAGCGGGCGGTGCCGGCCACCAGGAAGGCCACGTTCTGCTGCGGGACCACCACGCCCTTGGGGCGGCCGGTGGAGCCCGAGGTGTAGATCACGTACGCCGGGTGGGAGGGCAGCAGCGGTGCCCGGCGGTCGGCGTCCGACAGGTCGCCGTCCGCCAGAGCGGCCAGCCGCTGCCCGGTCGCCGGCTCGTCCAGCAGGACCACCGGCACGCCGCTGCCCGGTACGGCCCCGGCCGTCGCCGTGGACGCCAGCACCACGGCGGGAGCCGCCTCGCCGACCACGTAGGCGATGCGGTCGGCGGGGTAGTCGGGGTCGATGGGCAGGTAGGCGCCGCCGGCCTTGAGGACGGCGAGCAGGGCGACCACCAGGTCGGCGGAGCGTTCCAGACAGACCGCGACCAGCGACTCCGGTCCGACGCCGAGGTCGACCAGCAGGCGGGCCAGCCGGTTGGCTCGGGCGTTCAACTCGCCGTAGCTGAGGCGCTGTGCGCCGAAGACCACGGCTTCGGCCTGTGGGTGGCGGGCCGCCTGGGTCTGGAACAGCTGCGGCAGGGTGGCCGGGGTCGTCGGCTGGGCGGTGTCGTTCCAGGTGGTGAGGATCCGGTGGCGTTCCTCGGTGTCGAGGACGTCGACGGTGCTGATCGGGGCCTCGGGGTCGGTGGTGAGGGCGGTCAGCACCCGGATCCAGCGTTCGCCGAGGAGTTCGATCGACTTCTGGTCGAAGAGGTCGGTGGCGTAGGTGATGCGGGTGGCGAGACCGGCGGGGTTTCCGGTGGGGTCGTGGTGTTCGCTGATGTCGAGTTGGAGGTCGAACTTGGCGGCGGGGGCGCCGGTGGGCAGGGAGGTGGTGGTGAGGCCGGGGAGGTCGAGGGTGGCGGTGGCGTTGTTCTGGAGGGCGAGCATGACCTGGAAGAGGGGGTGTCGGGCCATGGAGCGGGTGGGGGCGAGTTCTTCGACGAGGCGTTCGAAGGGGATGTCCTGGTGGGTGTAGGCGGTGAGGCCGGTGTCGCGGACGCGGGCGAGTGCCTGGGTGAAGGTGGGGTTGCCGGTGAGGTCGGTGCGGAGGACGAGGGTGTTGACGAAGAGGCCGACGAGGTTGTCGAGGTTGTCGTCGGTGCGTCCGGCGATGGGTGTGCCGATCGGGATGTCGTGTCCGGCGCCGAGGTGGGAGAGGAGGGTGGCGAGGGCGGTCTGGAGGACCATGAAGAGGGTGGCACCGTTGGCGCGGGCGGTGTGGGTGAGGGCGGCGTGGAGGTCGGCGGGGACGGTGAGGTCGACGAGCGCGCCGTGCTGGGTGGCGATGGCGGGGCGGGGGTGGTCGTAGGGCAGGGCGAGTTCGGCGGGGGAGCCGTCCAGCGCCGTTCGCCAGTAGGCGAGTTGGTGGGTGAGGAGGCTGTCGGGGTGGTGGTGGTCGCCGAGGAGGTCGCGTTGCCAGAGGGTGTAGTCGGCGTACTGCACCGGCAGGGGTGACCAGTCGGGTGCCCGTCCGGTGAGGCGTGCGGTGTAGGCGGCGGTGAGGTCCCGGGCGAGCGGGCCGAAGGACCAGCCGTCCCCCGCCGTGTGGTGGACCGTCAGCGCGAGGACGTGGTCCTGCGGTGCGAGGGTGAACAGCTCGGCCTTGAGGGGGAGTTCGGTCGCGAGGTCGAAGGTGTGGCCGGTGATTCGCTCCAGTGCCGTGGCCAGCTCCGGCTCGGTGGTCTCGGTGACGGTGAGCCGGAAGGTGAACTCGTCCTGGGCAAGGATGCGTTGGTGGGGTCGGCCGTCGACGGACGGGAGGAGGGTGCGCAGTGCTTCGTGGCGGGTGATCAGGTCGCGGAGTGCTTCCTGGAGGGCGTCGTGGTCGAGGGTGCCGGTGAGGCGGAGGGCGGTGGGGATGTTGTAGGCGGCGCTGGGGCCGGTCAGTTCGCCGAGGAACCAGAGGCGTTGTTGGGCGAAGGAGAGGGGGAGGGGTCGGGGTCGTTCGGT
>NZ_JBHWCL010000214.1:0-13305 GCF_042735125.1 Kitasatospora sp. NPDC059599
CCGTTCGGGCACGCCGGCGGCGGGGCGTCACACGGGAGGCCCAACCCTCCGGTCGTCGCCGGGGATCCGCCCGATAATCGACCTGTCCGACGCCGTCCGGCAGGTGCGGCCCCCACCGAGCCACCAGGCAGGTACCCCATGGCCAGGATCGCCGTGATCGGCGCCAACGGCAGCATCGGCGGCGCGGTCGTCGTGGAGGCGGCGTCCCGCGGCCACGAGGTCACCGCCGTGGTCCGCGACCCGGGGCGCTACCGGGGTGCGGCCGCGACGGTGGAGCGCGGGGACGTGCTGGACCCGGCGGACGTCGCCCGGGTCGCGGCCGGCCGGGACGTCCTGGTGAGCGCCGTCGGCGGCGGCGACGGCCCGGGCCACCTGGCGCTGATCGAGCCCGCGGCCCGTTCCCTGGTCGAGGGCCTGCGCGGGCTGGACGGGCCGGTGCCCCGGCTGGTCGTGGTGGGCGGCGCGGGCAGCCTGGAGACCGCCCCGGGTGTCCGGGTCTGGGACGCCCCGGGGCTGCCGGAGGCGATCCTGCAGATCATGCACGCGCACGGTGCGGCGCTGGACTACTACCGGACGGTCGCCGACCTCCGCTGGACGGTGCTCAGCCCGGCCGCCGAGATCGGCCCCGGTGAGCGGACCGGCCGCTACCGCACCGGCCTGGAGCAGTTGCTCGCCGACGCCGAGGGGCGCAGCAGGATCTCGGTGCCGGACTACGCGGTCGCCCTGGTGGACGAGATCGAGCAGCCCGAGCACATCGGCGAGCGTTTCACCTGCTGCTCCTTGTGACGGTCGACCTGTTCCCCGTGCCGGTCGGCGTCGGGCCGCCCGGGCCGCCCGACGCCGAGGGGCTCAGCCCAGCTGGACGGAGCGCTTGGCCAGCCCCATCCAGAACCCGTCGATGACGCTGCGCTGGCTGTCCAGGTCGGCTTCGCCGGCGCCGAGGGTGACGAACAGCGGGGCGAAGTGCTCGGTGCGCGGGTGGGCGAGGCGTCCGGCGGGTGCCTTGTGCTCGAAGTCGAGCAGCGCGTCCAGGTCGCGGGCCTCCAGGGCGCGCCGGCCCCAGTCGTCGAACTCGGCCATCACCGAGGTGATCCGGCCGTCGCTGCTGAGCGCCCGCAGGTTGTGGGTGAAGAAGCCGCTGCCGATGATCAGCACGCCCTCGTCGCGCAGCGGGGCCAGCGTGCGGCCGATCTCCAGCAGCCGCTGCGGGTCGAGGGTGGGCAGCGAGACCTGGAGCACCGGGACGTCGGCCTCGGGGTACATCTCCACCAGTGGGACGTAGGCGCCGTGGTCGAGCCCGCGGTCGGGGATGTCCTGGACGGGCGTGCCGGGGGCGCGCAGCAGCTTGCGCACGCGGTCGGCGAGTTCCGGCGCGCCGGGGGCGGCGTACCGGACCCGGTAGTAGTGCTCGGGGAAGCCCCAGAAGTCGTAGACCAGCGGGACGGTGGCGACGGCGCCGAGGGCGAGCGGGGCCTCCTCCCAGTGGGCGGAGACCATCAGCACGGCCTCGGGCCGGGGCAGGTCGGCGGACCAGGCGGCCAGCTGGCCCGGCCAGAGCGGGTCGTCGGCCAGCGGCGGAGCGCCGTGCGACAGGTACAGGGCGGGCATGCGCTCGGGGGCCGCGGCGCTCATGGCGTCCTCCTCGGGACCGGATCGTGAGGGTTCACGGTGGGTGGTGTGGTCGATTCCGATAGTAGTTCAAATTTGAACGTCTACTCCGGTCGACGGTACACCTTCGTTCGAATTTGAACAACAGGAGTAGGCTTCGCCCCATGTCCTCACTGAACGAACCCCGCTGGTTGGACCCGGACGAGATGGCCGCCTGGCGGGGCTTCGTCACCGCGAGCAACCTGCTGAACCGCCGGCTGGAGCGCCAGCTCAAGGAGGACTCCGGCCTCTCCCACCAGCAGTACGAGATCCTGGTGCACCTGTCCGCCGCCCCCGGCGACTCGCTGCGGATGACCGAACTCGCCGACAAGCTGGTCACCTCCAAGAGCGGCCTGACCTACCAGGTCACCCAGCTGGAACGGATGGGCCTGGTCGCCCGCCGCTCCTGCCCCAGCGACGTGCGCGGTGTCTTCGCCGAACTCACCGACCAGGGGCGGGAGATGCTGCGCCAGGCCGCACCCGGGCACGTCGCCCTGGTCCGCGAGCTGCTGATCGACGTGCTCACCCGCGAGCAACTGGCCGTCCTCGCCGAAGGCCTCGGCGAGGTCAGCGCCCGGCTGCGCCTGGACGAAACCCCCTAGCCCCGCGGCCCGGCCCCGGTCCCCCCTGTGTCCGGGTCCTTCCCGGTGCTCCGGTCCGCGGCGAGGGTGGCCGCCCGCTCCCGCAGCAGCTCCCGCTCCCGCTCGTTGCCGGTCAGCGCCGCCGCCCGTTCGAACTCCGCCCGGGCCTCCTCCACCCGCCCCAACCGGGCCAGCAGATCGCCCCGCACGCTCGGCAGCAGGTGGTAGCCGCGCAGCGCCGGCTCGGCCGTCAGCGCGTCCACCAACTCCAGCCCGGCCGCCGGGCCCCGGGCCATCGACACGGCCACCGCCCGGTTCAGCGCCACCACCGGGGACGGCGACAGCGCGGACAGCCGCTCGTACAGCGCGGCGATCGTCGCCCAGTCGGTGTCCTCGTAGCGCCGCGCCTTCGCGTGGCACGCGGCGATCGCCGCCTGCACCGAGTACGGCCCGGTGCCCGCCCGCTGGAGGGCGTCGAAGCCGCGCCGGATCAGCAGCCCGTCCCAGCGGGCCCGGTTCTGGTCCGCGAGCAGCACCGGCCGGCCGTCCGGCCCGGTCCGGACGGCCGTGCGCGAGGCCTGGAACTCCAGCAGCGCGGCCAGCCCGTGCGCCTCCGGTTCGGCCGGCATCAGCGCCGCCAGTACCCTGGCCAGCCGCAGCGCGTCCTCGCACAACCGGGGGCGGAGCAGGTCGCCGCCACTGGTCGCCGAGTACCCCTCGTTGAAGACCAGGTAGATGACCTCCAGCACCGACGACAGCCGCTGCGCCCGGTCCTCCCCGTACGGCACCTCGAACGGCACCGCCGCCTTCGCCAGCGCCCGCTTCGCCCGGACGATCCGCTGCGCCACCGTCGGCTCGGGCACCAGGAAGGCGCGGGCGATCTCCGGGGTGGTCAGCCCGCCGAGCAGCCGGAGGGTGAGCGCGATCCGCGCCTCCGCCGACAGCACCGGGTGGCAGGCGGTGAAGATCAGCCGCAGCAGGTCGTCGTCGATGTCGTCCGGCTCGGACGGCTCGTGGGGCGGCACGTCCTCCGACGACCGCCCCACCTCGGCGAGCTTGCGGGCGTAGACCTCCCGGCGGCGGACCAGGTCGATCGCCCGGTGCTTGGCGGTGGCCGTCAGCCAGGCGCCCGGATTGTCCGGGACCCCCTCCTGCGGCCACCGCTCCAGCGCTGCCACCAGCGCGTCCTGCGCCAGTTCCTCGGCGATGCCGACGTCCCGGACGATCCGGGTCACCCCGGCGATGATCCGGGCGGACTCGATCCGGAACACCGTCTCGACCACCGCCGCCACGGTCCGGTCCGCCGGGGTGCCGCCCGCGGTCGTACCGGCCGTCGGCGACGAGCCTGCGGCGGTGCCGTCCGCCGTCGTGCCGTTCGCCGTCGTGCCGTTCGTCTCAGCCCTCTCCGTCACGGCCACCCATCAGAGCAGCCGGCGGTGGGGGAGGCAAACACTGCCACGGTGGTCACTTCGGCGGTTCGGGCATCTCCTCGATCTGCCGGACCTCGGCCTCGACCGGCCAGTGCACCGGGTGGGTCTGCAGGAAGCGCCGGGTCCACTCCAGGGCTTCGGCCCGGTCCTTGCACTGCAGGATGGCGTAGCCGCCGATGACCTCCTTGGTCTCGGTGAACGGCCCGTCGGTGTGGCCGACCTTCCCCTCGTGCCAGGTCAGCCGGGTGCCCTGGGACGTCGGGGTCAGCCCGGCGGTCTCCAGCATCACACCGGCCTTGGTGATCTCCTCGAACAGGGCCCCCATCCGCTGTTCGAACCCCGGGTCCGGCTCCCATCCGGCGCGGTCCTGCTCGTCGATCCGGATCAGTGTCATGAAGCGCGGCATGGTGACTCCTCGGTCGGTCGGGCGGGGCCTCTCCCCGCCTCTCACCCCTGCGTCGAACGGGCCGGTGCCGGATCGACACCGCCCGAGAAGAATCTTCCGCCGGATTCCGGAAGCAGGCCCGCATCGGACTGCACCCGGCCCGCATCGGCCCGCACCCGGCCCGGAGCGCCGTCCGGGGTCGAAGGGTATGCACGCGCGGACGACGGATGGGGTGGCCGCAGAATCCGGTCGGACCGGGCGTTCTGCCTCGCATCTGCGGATGAACACCGCCTTTCACCCCGGCAGCTGCGAATGTGCGGACCTTCCTTCGGGTAGTCCTCTCCCGGGCCGCGACGCAGCGGCCCGGGAGGAGGGAGCACCATGACCCCGGCCAGACCCACCGTCCGGCTGCACGGCCACCTCGACCGCCCCGCCGAGCTGACCGTCGACCAGCTGCGCACCCTCCCCGCCCACCGGGTCGAGGTCAGCTTCGACTGCCGGACCGAGGGCGAGCAACGCCACGGCTACGAGGGCCCGGCGCTGCTGGACGTGCTGCGCGAGGCCCGGCCCCGGATCGACTTCTCCGGCCGCAAGCAGCGGCTGAGCTTCCTGCTCTCCGTGGTCGGCGCCGACGGCCACCGGGCGGTGGTCTCCTGGGCCGAGATCGACCCGGACTTCGGCGACCGGCGGATCCTGCTGGCCACCAGCATGGACGGTGCCCCGCTGGACGCCGTCGGCCCGCAACTCGTCGTCCCGGACGACCACTGCGGCGCCCGTTACGTCAGCGCCGTGACCGCCGTCTGGCTCGGCCCTCTCGGTGACCCGGCGAACCCCACCGCCTAGGGTTCGTCACCTGCGGCAAAACACTCGCCGGAGCCGGGTTTCCGTGCCAACATGCCCCATATGGGGACGATTCTGCACGGCGCGCTGGTGACGCTCCGACCGGCCACCACCGACGACATCCCGGCCCTGGCGGCCATCCGCGGCACGCCCGAGGTGTTCGCCCGCTGGCGGGGCGGTGACGACCTGCCGGCCGAGGTGGCCAACGACCTGGAATCGCCCGACACGGAGACCTTCGCCATCGACCTGGGTGGCCAGGTGGTCGGCGCCATCCAGTGGTACGCCAACAACGACGACGAGTACCGGCACGCGGGGATGGACCTCTACCTCGATCCGACGGTGCACGGCCTGGGCCTGGGCACCGACTCGGTGCGCACCATGGCCCGGTACCTGGTGCACGAGCACCACTACCACCGCCTGGTGATCGACCCGGCCGCGGACAACCTCGCCGCGATCCGCTGCTACGCCAAGGTCGGCTTCCGGGAGGTCGGCACGATGCGCCAGTACGAGCGCGGTTCGGACGGCAGCTGGCACGACAACGTTCTGATGGACCTGCTCGCGGACGAACTGCTCGACGGCTGACGGCGGTCCGCGCGGGCTCCGGCGGCGCGGCGCGGGTGGTGCGAGGGTGTACAGACACCTTGTCGCCCACCCGCCCAGAGCTGTACAGACATCTCGCGGTCACATGATCGGCCGGAACTGCTCTCCTGGCGTTCTCCCCGACGTACCGGTCGGTAGCTAGCGTTCCCCCGCCAAGTCCCGGCGCCGGTCACCCCGGCGCCGGGCCCCGCAGGGTAGACGAATCCCCCAGGAGAACGCCCATGCTCTCGCGTCGTACGGCCACCGCCCTTACCTCGGCAGCCGCCGCCGCTCTGCTGCTCGGCGGCACCGCCCCGGCCGCCACCGCCGACACCCTGGCGAGCCCCACCACGCTGTCCGTCCTCGCCTTCAACGTCGACCTCGGCACCGCCGTCGTCGACAGCACCCAGAACGAGCAGGCCTCCCGCCGCACCCCGGTGATCGAGCAGATCGTCCGTCAGCACGACGCCGACGTCGTCATCCTGGACGAGCAGTTCAACAACAGCTCGACCGCCGACATCAACAGCAAGCTCGCCGACCTCTACCCGTACCGCACCCCGGTGGTCGGCGGCACCTGCTCCGGCGGCGGCTGGACGGGCGTCAGCGGCAACTGCTCCACCTCGTGGTTCGTCATCAACGGCGGCACGATGATCCTCTCCAAGTACCCGATCACCGCCCAGTACGCCCACGTCTTCGGCAACTCGACGTACGGCACCTGGGACTACCACGCCAACAAGGGCGCGGCGCTGGTGAAGGTGACCAAGAACGGCAGCACCGCCTGGGTGGTCGGCACCCACCTGCAGGCCGACGAGTCGGACGTCTCCACCGACACCACCCAGTCCACCCGGCTCGGCCAGCTCGCCGAGATCCGCGCCTGGGCGGACGGGATCGCCGGCAGCGGCGCCCCGGTGCTGATCGGCGGCGACCTCAACGTCGAGTAATTCCACGGCCAGGCCCGCGGCGACTACGCCAACGCCCAGAACGCGCTGAACGGCGTGCTCGGCACCCCGGCCACCGACCCGGGCCAGAACCGGACCACCATGGACTGTCCGGTCTCCTCCTGGTGCCAGTACATGGCGGGCGTCGAGACCTTCCCCAAGGACTACCGGGACGACCTCGACTACATCGGCTACCTCAACGCCCCGGGCCGTCCGGTGCCGGCCGCGATGTCGGCCGTGAAGGTCGACTTCGACCCGCAGGCGGGCTGGGCCCCCGGGCAGCCCGACACCGTCGCGCCCAGCGACCACTACCCGGTCGAGGCGACGTTCCGGCTGAACTGACGCCCGGCCGGGGCCGGGCGGGCCGGTGTCAGCCCGGGGCCGGCGAGTGTCAGCCCAGGGCGGGCCGGTGTCAGCCCAGGGCGGGCCGGTCCGGTGCCGGGCAGCCGCAGGAGCGCCGCACCACCAGCCGGGCCGGGAAGGTCCGGGTACCGGTGGCGCGGTGCTCCGCCCCGCCGAGCACGAGCTCCAGCGCGGCACGGGCCATCTCGTCCTGCGCGGTGGTCACGGTGGTCAGCGCGGGCCCGGCGATCACTGCCTCGGCGATGTCGTCGAAGCCGGCGACCGCGAGGTCCTCGGGCACCCGGATCCCCAGGTCGTCCGCGGCCCGCAGCAGGCCTATCGCCTGGTCGTCCGTCGCGCAGAACACGGCGGACGGCCGGTCGGGGCGGGCCAGCAGGGCGAGCGCCTCGGCGTGCGCCCGGACGCGGTCGAACGGCGCGGGGGCGAGCCGTCCCTCGGTCGGCAGTCCGGCCTCCTCCAGGGCGGCGACCCAGCCGGCCGTCCGCCCGCTGACCGGGTCGTGCGGACTGAGCGCGCGGGTGCCGCCGAAGCAGTGCACCTCGGCGTGCCCGTGCCCGAGCAGGTGGCGGACCACCTCGCGGGCGCCGCCCTCGTCGTCCGCGACCACGGAGACGCCGTCGGCGGTCTCCGCCCGGTGGTGCAGCAGGACGACCGGGGTGCCGTCGGCGACGTCGAAACCGGTCAGCCCGGGGGTGGCCGGGTCCTGGGTGACCAGGATCAGGCCGTCCACCTGCATCCCGAGGAAGGCGCGGATGTAGTGCGCCTCACGCTCGTCGGCGTAGTCGGAGTTGCCGATCAGCAGCAGCCGGCCGTGATCGGCGGCGGCCTGCTCGACGGCGTGCGCGAGCCCGGCGAAGAACGGCTGGCGGGCGTCCGGCACGACCATCCCGAGCAGGTTGGTCCGGCGCCGCGCCATCGCCTGGGCGACCCGGTTGGGCCGGTAACCGAGCTCCTCGACCGCCGCGAGCACCCGCGCCCGGGTCGCCGGCGCCACCGGCCGCGGCCCGTCGTTGATCACATAACTCACCACGGCCGTGGACGTTCCCGCCGCCCGCGCCACATCGTCCCGTGTCACCCTCGCCATGACCGGTGAGCCTACACACCGCCTCCGACCAGCCGGATTCGCCAGGTCCCGGCGGCCCCGATCGGCCGTCCCCGCTTGCGGGGCCGGTGGCCCCGTCCCGACGCCGGCGGGACGGGCGGCCTCCGGTGCCGTTGCCGACCGTGGGAGCAGGTCGATGGGCCCGACGCCGCCGCGCCGCCGCGCCGCACAGCCGTCCGGCCGCCGCGCCCGACGGCGGCGTTCACGGCCCCGGGCGGGATCGTCATCCGTGAACGGGCCCGGCCCCGGGGGTTCCGGAGCTAGCCGGGCACCCTCACCGTCAGTGAGGTCTCCCGCAGCCGGAAGTCCAGCGACTCGTACAGGCGGCGGGCCGGGTTGCCCTCGGTCACCACCAGGTGCACGTCGGCGAGCCCGCGGGCGGCGGCGTCCGCGACCGCCCGGCGCAGCAGGTCGGCGCCGAGGCCGCGGTAGCCGCGGCGTGGGTGGCGGAAGACGTCGCCGACCCACGGCAGGCCGTTGCGGTCGGTCAGGACCACCCCGGCGACCACGCGGTCCTCGGCGTCCACGGCGAGCACGCTGGAGGGCAGGACCGGGCCGATGGCCTTCCCGGCGAGCAGCAGTCCGAGCCGCTCGGCCAGGGCCCGGGCGTCGTCGCCCGGGAAGTGGTCGACGTGCCCGGGGGCGAAGGCGGCCCGCCACGCCTCGAACAGTTCCCCGGGCGCACGGTCGCAGGGCACCGCCCGCAGGCCCTCGCGCAGCGGCGCCCCGGCCCAGTCGGCGGGTGGGGGGTCGGCGCGCAGGTCCCGTCGGAAGGTGTGCGCGTGGCGCAGCACCGTCGCACCGTCCGCCACCAGCCGCCGCCCGAGTTCGGGGCTGCCGGAGACCACCCAGCCGGGCAGCTCGGCCCGGATGAACCCGGTGGTGTCCGCCGATTCGTCCAGCACCTCCAACAGGTCGGCCCAGGGCCGGCCCTCCCGTTCGCCCAGCCGGTAGCGCAGCACCGGGGTGCCGTCGCCGTCGTGCCTGACCACCCAGTCGGCCTCCGCCATGGCCCACCCCTTTTCACGAGTTCTGACGAGATCGTTCGTCGGCGGCTCATGCTCACCAGAACCGGGCGCGCGGGGCAACCGGTTTTCGTGCGGCGTGCGGGACGCGGCGCGCAGGGATCGGAGAGCAGTGGGCGGCGTGCGGCGGCGGGCGGTGTGGCGGGCGGTCCGGGGGCGGGCGCTGGTTCAGGCCACCACCGCCGCGCGGACGCAGAGCACGTCCGGCAGGTGGGAGAGCAGCAGTGACCAGCTCTCGCCCTCGTCCCGGCTGCCGTACACGTCGCCGGTCCGGTTGCCGAAGTAGATCCCGGCCGGGTCGGCGTCGTCGGTGCGCAGGGCGTCGCGCAGCACGATGCCGTAGTGGTCCTCGCCGGGCAGGCCGTCGGCGAGCTCCTGCCAGCTGTCACCGCCGTCGTTGGTGCGGAAGACGCGGCAGCGGCGGCCGGGCGGGATGCGGTCGTCGGAGCCGCCGAGCGGGACGAGGTAGGCGGTGCCGCCCCGGCGGGGGTGGGCGGCGACGGCGAAGCCGAACTCGGCGGGCAGCCCGTCGACGATCGAGCGCCAGCTGCCGCCCCAGTCGTCGCTGCGGTAGACGCCGCCGTGGTTCTGCAGGTAGAGCCGGTCGTGGTGGACGGGGTCGGGGGCGATCTTGTGCACGCACTGGCCGAACTCGGGGTACTGGCTCTGCTCCGGGAAGAACTCGGCGCGCAGCCCGGTGTTGGAGGGCTCCCAGCTGTCGCCGCCGTCCTTGCTGCGGTAGACACCGCCGCTGGAGACGGCGACCAGCAGCCGCTGCGGGTCGCGCGGGTCGGTGAGGACGGTGTGCAGGCCCTGCCCTCCGTAGCCCGCGCCCCACTGGGGCCGCTGCGGGTGCTCCCAGAGCGATTCGACCAGTGCGAAGGTCTCGCCGCCGTCGGTGGAGCGGAACAGCGCGGCGGGCTCGGTGCCCGCGTAGACGACGCCGGGGGCCTCGGCTCCGGCGGGCTGCAGCTGCCAGACCCGGGTGAGCGAGGCGCCGGTCGACTCGGGGAAGCGGATGGCCGGCCGGGCCGGCTCGTGCCAGCTCGCGCCGAGGTCGTCGGACCGCCAGACCGAGGGCCCCCAGTGGCTGCTGTCGGCGCCGGCCAGGATTCTGGTCCGGCCCTCGCGGCGGTCGACGGAGACGGAGTAGATCGCGTTCATCGGGAAGTGCGGCCCGCTGAACTCCCACGTCAGCCGGTCGCGGCTGCGGCCGAGAAAGAGGCCCTTCTCGGTTCCGACGGCCAACAGCACCTCGGTCATGCCTCACACCACCTGGTCAACGAGCACGGCCCCCCGGGAACGGCCCCCGACTGTCAGTGTCCCGCCGTCCATCGGTGGTCACATCTCGCCGCGCCGTTCACCCGGGAGGCGGGTCCGTTCACCCGGAGGGCCGTCGGGTCGGGAGAGGGCTACCCCCGGCAGCCCTCCAGCAGCCGCAGCCAGACCTCGCTGATCGTCGGGTACGCGGGCACCGCGTGCCAGAGCCGGTCGATCGGCACCTCGCCGACCACCGCGACGGTCGCCGAGTGCAGCAGTTCGGCCACCCCGGGGCCGACCAGGCAGGCGCCGACGAGTACCTGGCGGTCCAGGTCGAAGACCACCCGGGCCCGGCCGTGGTAGTCGTCGCCGTACAGCGAGGCCCCGGCGACGGCGCCGAGGTCGTGGTCGACGGTCTTGACCCGCAGCCCGGCCTGCTCGGCGTCGGCCAGGGTCAGGCCGACGGCGGCGACCTCCGGTTGCGTGAACACCACCTGCGGCGCGCCCGCCAGGTCGGCGGACGCGGCGTGCGCGCCCCAGCGTGCGGTGTCCAGCGGGCGCCCCTGGGCGCGGGCGGCGATCGCCGCACCCGTGATCCGCGCCTGGTACTTGCCCTGGTGGGTGAGCAGCGCGCGGTGGTTGACGTCCCCGGCGGCGTACAGCCACCCGCCGTCCACGCCGAGCACCGTGCAGCTGTCGTCCACCTCCAGCCAGTCGCCGGGCTTCAGCCCGACCTGCTCAAGCCCGATGTCGGCGGTGCGCGGGGCCCGGCCGGTCGCGTACAGCACCTCGTCGGCGGTCAGCTCCCCGCCGTCCCCGAGCGTGAGGGTCACCGGCCCGGAGCCGTCCGTCCGCCCCACCGCCGTGACCTCGGTGCCGAAGCGGACGTCCACCCCGGCCTTCCGCAGGCCCTCGGCGACCAGCTCGCCCGCGAACGGTTCCATCCGCGGCAGCAGCCGGTCCCCGCGCACCAGCAGCACCACCTCGGAGCCCAGCGCCCGCCAGGCGGTGGCCATCTCCACCCCGACCACACCGCCGCCGACCACCGCCAGCCGCCCGGGGACGGCCGGTGCGCCGGTGGCCTCCCGGTTGGTCCAGGGGTGGGCCTCGGCCAGCCCCGGCACGTGCCCGGGCAGCACCGGACGGCTGCCGGTGCACACCGCGACGGCGTGCCGGGCGGTGAGCACCCGCTCGCTGCCGTCCTCGGCCTCCACCGTCACCGCCCGGTCCCCGGCCAGCCGGCCGTGGCCGCGGACCAGTTCGATGCCGGTGTCCCGCAGCCATCGCACCTGGCCGTCGTCGTTCCAGTGCGAGGCGAAGGAGTCCCGGCGGGCCAGCACCGCGGCCGCGTCCAGCCGCCCGCCGCCGACCGCCTCCCGGGAGCCGGCCACCGCGCGGGCGTCGGCCAGCGCGGCCACCGGGCGCAGCAGGGCCTTGCTCGGCATGCAGGCCCAGTACGAGCACTCGCCGCCGACCAGTTCGGCCTCCACGATCACCGTGCGCAGCCCGGCGGCCATCGTCCGGTCCGCCACGTTCTCGCCGGTCGGGCCGGCCCCCAGGACGATGACGTCGTACTCCTCGGCGGTGCTGGTCATGCCCGGTCCTCCGTCGTGTCGATGGCCACCCCGGCCCGCAGGGCGAGGGTGACGGGCGTGCGTTCGCAGATGTCGAGCAGCCGGGCGCGCTGGTCCCCGTCCAGGCCGCCGGTCAGGGCGACCCGGCGGGAGATCCGGCCCCGGCTGCCGTCCGTCTCGTACCCGAGCCTGACCCGGACCCCCTCCAGCGGCCACTTCTTGCGTTCGGCGTACATCCGCAGGGTGATCGCGGTGCAGGAGCCGAGCGAGGCGAGCAGGAGCGCGAACGGCTCCGGCCCTCTGTCCGAGCCGCCCCGGCGCACCGGCTCGTCGGAGGTCAGCGGGTGGGTGCCGGCCCTGACGTCCACGCGGAAGGGCGCGTCGGCGGCGCTGCCGGTGACCACGGCCGAGGTGACCCGCCTGAACTCGGGCCCGGCGGCGGGCGGTTCGGTACGGCCGGTCTGTTCGCTCACGGGGCCTCGCTCTCCGCTCGGGTACGACGTGGGGCCCATCCTGCCGGGCCGGGCCCGCGGGCGCGACGGACGGACACGCGCAGGACGCGCAGGGGACACAGCGGTGCGCGCACGGGACACCCCCGGGGCGTGCGCAGGCAGGACGGGGCCGGGCGGGGGCGACCCGGGCCGGGCGGGCTCAGAGCGCGGCGAGCTCCGCGAGCACCGCCGCCGTGTCGGCCGGGCGGGAGAACATCGGCCAGTGCCCGGTCGGCAGCTCGCGCAGCTCCCAGTTCGACCCCGCCATCGCGGCGAAGTACGGGTGGCCGGCCGCGATCAGCTCGCGGACCTGGGAGAGCGGGAACGAGCAGGACACCAGCGCCTGCGGCAGCGCGGCGCCCGCGCCGGTCAGCCGCAGTGCGTCCCGGTACACCCGGGCGGGGTGCGGGGTGGCGAGGGAACGGACCCGGGCCAGGGTGGCCTCGTCCATGCCCTCCGCAGCGGCGCCGTGGGCGCTCAGGTACTCCCACGACGGCATCGGGAGCCGGCCGTCCGCCACCGAGGCGTCGGCCGTCTGCCGGTAGTCGGGCTGCCAGAGGTCGCAGACCGCGGAGCCGTCGAGCAACGGGCCGCTGTCCAGGTACACCACCCGGCGGATCCGTTCGGGCATCCGGTCCGCGAGCCCGCCCACCGCGGCGCAGGCACCGCTGTGGGCGACCGGCACGACCTCCCACAGGTCCTCGCGGACCAGCAGGTCGGCCAGGTCGGCGATGTGGTCCTCCAGGCCGAAGTCGCCGCTCTCGCCGGCCCGTTCGGCCAGCCCGGGCAGACTCACCGGGAAGACCCGGTGCCCGGCGGCGCGCAGCGGCGCGGCCACCTCGTCCCAGGCCCAGGCGCCGAGCCAGAACCCGGGAACCAGTACGAACGTGCTCATGGCGGATCGCTCCTTCGTCGGTGGGGCTGCTGTCACCGACGACTCTAGGAGCGGAGGCGCACGGTGGTCAGCGGATTTCCCGTCGGTGTGTCCCCGGCGAGCTGCGGAGCACAGCAAGCGGCGGAGCACAGCAAGCGGCGGAGCACAGCGAGTGGCGGAGCACGGCGAGCGGGGTACACGGCGAGGGCCCGGGGA
>NZ_JBHWCL010000215.1:0-13301 GCF_042735125.1 Kitasatospora sp. NPDC059599
GAGCGGGGCGGGGGCTAGCTGGGGGCGGTGCGGGCGGGAAACGACACCTGGAGGGTGGACTGCCCGCCCCCGGCCGCGCGGCGGCGCCCCTCGTCCCGGCGGGGATATGGGGCGCCGGTCGTTCCGGGGCTACCGCGCGGCCCACTCCACCGGCTCGATCACGACCCCGTTCGGGTCGGTGACCTGGAACAGCTTCTCGCCCCACGGCTCCTCGCGCAGCGGCAGCGTGATCGGGACCCCCGCCTCGCGGAGCCGCCGCTCCTCGGCGGCGACGTCCTCGACGACGAACGCCAGGATCACGCCGTCCGCGGTGCGGTGGCGCTGCTCCTCCGGCAGGACCTCCAGGCCGCGCCGCAGGTAGACGACGTTGACCCCGCCGCCCGGGTGTCCGAGCGAGACGAAGCCGTCGGCCGACATCTCCTCCGTGTATCCGAAGTGCTCCCGGAGGAACGCGGCGGAGGCGGTGACGTCCTCGACGGTCAGGGAGACGGCGGTCTTGGTGATCTGCAAGGCGGGAACCCTCTCGTCGGCATCGCGGGGCATCCGTACGATTACCACGTACGCGGTACACTATACATAGTACGGAGAATTGCGCCAGGGCGGTCCGGGGTCGGGGTGTCGCATCGAGCAATGGGGGGCGATCCGACGTCGGACGCCGGATACGAGGTCTCGCCGGAGCAGTCGAGGTCCTCGGCGTACCGGCTGTCGGGTGAGCCGGCCGCGTACGGGGGGTTGCCGGTCGAGCCGTTGGAGGCCTGGTGCCGCGAGGTGCGGGCGGGGGCGGGCCGGCGGATCAACGAGTTCGGGTTGAGCATCCGTGGCCCGCGGCTGGAGGAGCCGTCCGGGCCGACGGTGAACCTGGTGTTCCTCTTCGCGCCGGGCGGTCCGCGGCCGGTGCGGCCGGCGCTCTACTTCGAGTGGTCGTGAGCTTTCGAGTGGTCGTGAGCGGTGCCCCGCCGGGGTCGGCGGGGCACCGTGCGGTCGGCGGGGCGCGTCAGTAGACGCAGGGGATGCCGCCGTCGGACTGGGCGTCGACGCCGGGGCCCTGCATCGGGAGGTTGGCGACCGGGTCGGAGGAGCCGCCGGTGGGGGCCGCGGACTTGTCCCCGCCCACGCCGGTGAAGCCGGTGCCGAGGGTGACCACGACGCGGTCGGCGCCGACGGTGGCGGAGTTGGACTCGGTGGCGGTCACGCCGTAGCGGGCGGCGATCTGGTCGGCGGCCTCCTTGGCGCCCTTGCCGTAGACCACGGTGGTGGTCTTCGGCCGGCCGGCCGCCGATCCGGTCCGGCCCTGCTTGAACCCCATCGCGACCAGGGCCTTGGACTCGGCGGTGGAGGAGACCCCGGCGGCCGAGGAGGCGTTGAGGACGTCGACGGTGACGGTCCCGTCGGCGGTCTGGGTCGGCGTGGGGGTCTGGCTCGTGGGCTGCGGGGTGGCGCCGGGGGTGCCGTCGGCCGGGTCGGTGGCGGCCGGTGCGGCGGCGTCGGCGTAGCCGAACAGCTGCTTGACCACCTTCTGGACCTTCGCCGGGGTCACCAGGTTGACGTCCTGGCCGTTCCGGGTGCCGAAGCCGTCGAAGGTCAGGGTGTTGAACTCGACGTTCCCGCCGGTCAGTGCCGGGGCCTGCTGGGCGAAGTCGAGGATGTTCCACTCGTTGTCGATGACGAGGTCCTTCTGTATGACGCCCATCAGCTGCTGCATCTTGCCGAGGTCGCCGACGATGCCCTTCTGCTTCAGGTTGTGCACGACGGCGGAGATGAAGGCCTGCTGGCGGTGGGTGCGGGCGAAGTCGCCGGAGTTCCCGTCGGGGCCGTCGAGGTTGTGGCGCTGGCGGACGAAGGAGAGCGCCTGGGCGGCGTTGAGGGTGTTGATGCCCTTCTTGAAGTCGGCGCCGGAGCCCTGGCCCTCCATGGCCGGGTCCTTGGTGTCGTGGGTGAGGCAGACCTGGATCGGCTCGACCGCCTTGGCGATGTCGTAGAAGCCCATCAGGTTGACCTCGGCGATGTGGTCGATGGGCTGGTCGAGGAACTTCTGCACGGTGCGGATGGTGGCCGCGCGCCCCAGGTCGCGGCCGGCCTTCTCCAGGTCGGCGCCCTTGAGGCCCTTGGCCCGCAGGCCCGGGTCGGCCTTGTCCTTGGCCGCGCCGTAGGCCTCCTTGATCTTGGCCATGCCCAGTTGGGAGCCGTCGGCGTTGTAGGTCATGACGTAGTCGTCGCGCGGTATCGACACGGCCTGGACCTTGCCGCCGTTCGCCGGGATGTGCAGCAGGATCAGGGAGTTGGTGTTGTACCCGCCGATCTCGGAGCTGTGGCCGGCGTGCAGCTCGTCCTGGACGAACTGCGGGGGCAGGTCGGAGCCGTCCATGTTCTTGCGGCTGTCCAGGCCGATCAGCAACAGGTTGACCGAGTTGTCGAGGTGCTTGGGTGCGTCCTTCTTCGTCTCGGCGATGACGTCGGACGTGGTCATCCCGTCGGTGAGCTGCTTGTACTCGTACCAGACCACCCCGCTGGCGGCGAACACCGCCAGTCCGACGGTGCAGGCCACCACCCGGCCGGCGATCAGCAGCGGGGAGGACGTGCGCTTCCCGTCGCCGCGGCGGGCGGCTGCCCGGCTGCCGCTTCCGGCCTCCGGGGCGCCCCCGGTCCGCTCGGCGCCCCGGGCCGGCCCCGTCCGTCCGGTGCGCTGGGTGTGCTGCTCGGCGTCGTCAGCCACGGTGCCTCCTCCGGTGCCGGACCAGCCGGACCACGATCACCAGTAGGGCCGCGGCCGCGGCCTCGGCCATCACGGGAAAGCCCTGCACCACCCATTTCGCGGCGCCGGTGGCCAGGCCCCTTCCCTGGTAGCGGTCCCGGTGGGCGGCCAGCTCGACGGCGGCCGTCGCGCCGAGGACCACCAGCGGTGAGGCCGCGAGCAGCCACCACCAGCCGTTGCGGCTGCTCAGCGCCGCCGCCACGCCGGTGCCGAGCACCGCGCCCACCGCGAACGCCAGGCCCATGCCGGGGCCGGAGAGTTCGTCGACCGCGGCGCCGGCCAGGGGCAGCCCGAGGGCCGCGGCCACCGGCAGTGCGGCGCCGCCGGGCAGGGGCCGTGCGGGCGCGCCGGGTCCGCCCGCCGTCCGCCGTCGCGAACCCTGGTCGGGCGACCGTCCTCGCTGTCCTGCCACGCACTTACCCCCGGTGTTCCCGTGTCCCGTGCGCCCTGGTGGCGCCGGTGCCCGCTCCGGCGCCTGTCCGTCGTTCGGAAATCCGTTCGCGGTGCTTCCAGTTCTGGACGTCCGGGCCGGTCGTCCGGTTCCCGGGGGGCGGCCCGGCCGCCCGCGGGCGGAGGCGGGGGCTTCCGATTTACCTCTACACGGGTGTAGAGATCGTAGGCAGCATAGATCACGTGCGTCCGGGGCGGCGGCTCCGGATCCGGCGCGGGTCGGATAAACTACACCGAGTAGTTTCTGAAGGGTCGGCCGGTGGGCCGACGGATGAGGAGTGGGCCGTGGCGACCACGGGTGGAGCGGGACGGCCGGAGAAGCGCAAGGCGATCACGCAGGCCGCGACGGTGGTGTTCGGGCGCGAGGGGTACGTGCGGGCCAGCATGGACGCGATCGCGGCCGAGGCCGGAGTGTCCAAGCGCACGGTCTACAACCACTTCGCCGACAAGGAGACCCTCTTCCTGTCGGTGGCGCTGCAGAACTCGGCGGAACTGACCGAGGAGGTCCGGCGCCTGATGGCGAAGTACCTCGACCGCGTGGTGGACCTGCGCCGGGACCTGGTCGACTTCGCGGTGGAGCGGGCCCGCGCGGTGCTGTCCGCCGGTGAGCACGGGGCCCTCGGCCGGGCGATCCGCGCCGAGGTCGCCAACATCCCGGCGGACGTCCTGGAGGCCTGGCTGGAAGCCGGGCCGATCGCCTCGCTGCGGGACCTCGCGGCGCACTTCGAGGCGCTCGCGGAGCGCGGACTGCTGGCCGTCGAGGACGCCGTACTGGCCGCGGAGCAGTACACGCTGCTGACCTTCCACGGCATCGCCGAGCGCTCGTTCTGGGGCGCCGTCCCGGTGGCGGACGAGGAGGTCGAGCGGATCGCGGCGGTCGGCGTCGACGCCTTCCTGCGGATCTACGGCGGGCCGGCGGCCCGGGCCTGAGCCCCCGCCCGGGTCCCGCCCGGGTCCCGCCCGGGGCGTCGGCCGCCCCGGGCCCGGGGCGGGGCCGGCCGTGTGCCGCCCCCGCCCCGGGCCCGCGTGGATCACTTCCAGTTGACGCCCTTGCCGAGGGTGTACGGGTCGCCCCAGTACTCGGCGCCCGCGACCTTCGAGGCCTCCGGGGACATCGCCACCGCGCAGGAGGTGGACGACTGGCCGTTGGTGAAGCCCTTGGGCAGCGAGTCGCTCTTGCACTTGGGGAAGGCGCCGATGATCAGCAGGTCCTGCGCCTCGGTGCCGTCCGCCAGCAGGCCCTTCATGTGGTTGACGCTGGTGAAGGACAGGTCGGTGCTGCCGGCGTTCGTGATCTTGTAGTGGATGTAGTACGGCACCAGGCCCTTGGCCTTGTCGCCCAGGTTGAGCGAGGTGAGGTCGGCCGGGTCGCCCTTCTCGATCGAGGTGACCGCGAGCGCGATGGTGCCCTTGGTGCTGCCCGAGCTGAACGGCATCGTGACGGCGTCGCCGACCTTGACCGTGGTTCCGGGCGCCGCGGTGGCGCCGGCCGGTGCGGGGGCGGCGGCCGTACCGGACGCCGCGCCGCCCGCCGGGGCGGAGGTCGGGGCGGCCGGGGTGATGGCTCCACCGCTCGGCGACGGCGCGTCGGTGGCGGCCGCGGACGGGGCGGCCGGCGGTGTCGTCGCCGCGGTGTCCGACGACGCCGCGTCGTCGTTGCAGGCGGTCATGGTGAGCGTGCCGACCGCGGCCAGTGCCGCCAGGGCCAGCACACGGCGATTGCTGCGGATGGGCTTCATGTGACGTCCCCCGTCATCGCGGGCCGCCGTCGGGCGGCCCTCCTGATGGACGTTCATAGCGCAGTCCACTGACAGGTGCCATGACTTCGGCCAGGCTTTGACCGGTCCGTGACGACTCCCTCGCGGGTCCGTGACAAGGGATATCGAGTCGTGATCAGGGAAGCGGGGGCGGTGCCGCCCCAGGCCCGACCGGATCCGTGCGATCCTGATCGCCATGGTTGCGAAAATGGTCGATCAGGCCCGCCGTCTGGTGGCCGAGCGCTACCCGGACGCGCTCGCCGCACTGCTGGCCGGCTCCGCCGCGACCGGGAACCCCACCGCCACCAGCGACCTCGACCTCGCGGTCCTGGTCGCCGACGGCGGCGGGACCCACCGGGAGACCGTCCGCTTCGAGGGCCGCGTCGTCGAACTCTTCGTCCACACCGGGACCGGCCTCGCCGAGCTGTTCGCCGTCGACGCCGCCTCCCGCCGGGCGGTCCTCCAGAACATGTACGCCACCGGCCTCCTGCTGACCGACCCGGACGGCCACGGCGCCCGCGCCCGCGAACGGGCCCGGGCCGACCTGCGCCAGGGCCCGCCCGCACTGGCCCCGGACACCGTGGAGACCCGTCGCTACGGCCTGACCGACCTGCTGGACGACCTGGCGGACGCCGACGACGACGCGGAACGCCTGGCGATCGCCGCAGAGGTGCTGACCGCCGCCGCCGACCTGCTCTGCGATCACCGGCGGGCCTGGACCGGCGCCGGCAAGTGGCTGCCGCGCCGCCTCCGGGAAGCCGACCCGGTCCTCGGCCCGGCCCTGGTCGACGGCCACCTGCGGCTGTGCCGGGACGGCGACCCGGACCCGCTGGCAGGGGCGGCCCGGCACGTCCTCGACCTGGTCGGCGGTCCGCTCTCCGAGGGCTACCGCCGCACCTGGCACGGCACCATCGAACGCACCGTCTGACCGGGCGCCCTGTCCGAACCTGCACACCGCCTGAACCTGCGCACCGCCTGACCGTGCGCACCGCCTGACCGTGCGCACCGCCCGGGCGTTCAGGAGGCGCTGAGCACCAGCTCGTTGTACGTCGCGACGGTGGTGAACCCGAGCCGCTCGTAGAGCCGGATCGCCGGGGCGTTGTCGGTGCGGACGTTGAGGCCCAGGTGGTCGGTGGTCGCGGCCAGGTGCCGGCACAGGGCGGTGACGCAGGCCCGGGCGAGGCCGCGGCCGCGGGCGTCGGGGTGGGTGGTCACGTTGCCGAGGACCGCGACCCGCTGGGCTGGGGAGTGGACGTGCACCCCGGCGACGGCCAGCAGCCGGCCGTCCTCGCGGACGCCGGTGTACCCGCCGCCGGTCAGCATCCGGGGGTCGAACCAGGCCTCCGGGTACGACGTGGCCAGCAGGGCGCGCGTGTCGGCGAGGTCGTCCGGGGTCAACAGCTGCGCCTCGTGGGGGACTTCGGCGGGAGGGTCGTGGGTGAGCAGCATCCGGAGCAGCGGTGTCCGGCGCTCGACCGCGTAGTGGGGTGCGAGGGCCCGCTCGGCGCCGTCCGGCAGTCCGGCCAGGAAGCGGCGCGGCAGGAACGGCAGCAGGTCGCCCAGTAGGGCCTCCAGCGGGGGGACGGCGGCGGGCCGGGCGAAGGCGAGCAGGACGGGGGTGTCGCCGCCGCTGTACAGCAGGGCGACCGGGCCGTGCTCGGCGGAGGCGGTGTACCAGGCGGTGTTGGACCAGGTGGTGTCGTCCAGGTCGCCGAGCTCGAACAGGTGCAGCGCCGGATCGGTGCGGAACCGGGCGGCGAGCGCGGCGCGGTCGTGCAGGCTGATGAGGGGCACGCGGTCGAGGATAGGCCCGGACCGACCGGACCCCGGTGGGGTCGGAGCATCCAGCGCTGCGCGGGGTCAGCGGTGTTGCCGCCGGCCATCGAGGTTCCGCGCAGCCGGTGGGGAGAAGGCCGGGTAGTCGGGGCGGAGTGGCCGAGAGCCGGGTCAGACCTGGCCGAAGGTCTGGACGCAGCGGCCCCGGGCGCCGTGCTGGCGGGGCGCGCTGCCGACACCGAGGTGGTTGAAGCGGGGGTCGAGTATGGCGTCCCGGTGGCGGGGACTGTTCATCCAGAACCGCATGGCCTCCGGCACGTTGTCCGCCTCGGCCACGTTCTCGGAGGAGAAGCGGAAGGCGAAGCCGGCGGCGCGTACCCGGTGCCAGGGTGTGCTGCCGTCGGTGCCGCTGTCCCGGACGAGGTCGTGCGCGGTCAAGTCCTCGGCATGGCGTTGGGCGGCTGCGTTCAGCCTGTCGTCGAGCCGCAGGGGTCGCACCCCCGAGCGGGCGCGCTCGGTGTTGACGGCGGCCAGCATCTCGGCGCGGACGTCGATGTCGGAGGGCTGCGGACGGACTGCCGACCGCCACCGGCCGACGCGGGTCCTGCCTGCCGGGACGAGTTGCCACCGCTGGGCGGAATCGGCGTGGTCCCGCTGGGCCAGGGTGAGCGGGGACCCGGGGGCGGCCGCGGTGAGGAAGAGGTCGGCCTCGGTGGTGCGCGCGGTTCGGATCCGCAGCCAGTCGTCACCGACGACCTCCAGGCACCAGCGCTGACCGGGGCGCCCGTCCAGATCGGCCAGCGAAGTCCGGCGGGTGGCACGGTCGTAGTGCAGGACCTTGGCCTGGCCGGGGGCGTACTTCCCCCGGGTCAGCTGCGTCTCCAGCACCCAGTCACCGTCCACGGCCCAGAAGACCCAGCCCTGGGTGGTGGTGCCGTCGGGCTCCCGGGAGTGGACCGGTGCGCCCCGGTCGTCGTGTCCGGGGCACAGGTCGACGACCGTTCCGTTCGCCGACCGGACCGTCCACACCTGGCCGTTCCGTACGAGCGTGGGCATGTGTCGCACCTCTCGTCCGTGCTGCGCCCCGGGCCGTGACCGTGTCGGTCGCGGCGGCCCGGGGCCTGACGAGGGAGAGATTTCCGGAGTGCGGCAGACGGCCGCTCAACGCGCCTGGCCGGAGCCTGCGTTGATGCCGCGTCTACCGGGTGAGCAGCGCTCTGACCTGCGCGGCCTCCTCCTCCAGGCCCAGCCGCTCGTACACCTCCAGGGAGTCCGTCAGACAGGCCCGGGCCTGGCGCGGGCGGCCGAGTCCGGTGAGCGCGGTGCCGAGGGTGTGCAGCAGGGCGGCCTCCAGGTTGGCGCTGGTGCGGCGGGCGAGGGGGAGCGCGGTCTCGGCGGCGTCGACGGCCAGCAGCCAGCGGTCGGCCTCGGCGTGGATGCGGGCGGCGAGGTCGCCGGCCGCGGCGGCGAACACGGTGACCTGGAGGGCGGTGAACTCCTCGCGGGCGCCGACGGCGTGGTCGAGCGCGGCCTCCGGGTCGTCGCAGAGCCGCAGGACCCGGGCGAGGTAGTAGCGGCCGATGGCGGCGGAGACCGGGCCGGAGGCGCTCATCAGCCGGGCGCAGCGTTCGGCGGCGTCCCGGGCCTCGGCGAGGCGTCCGGTCCGGGCGGCGCTGAACGCGAACTCGCCGAGCGCGCTGCCCTCGGCGCGTTCGGCGCCCAGGCGGTGGAACAGCTCGGCGGCGCGCCCGGCGTGTTCCGCGGCCTCGGCGTAGCGGCCGTGGGTGCGGGCGTTGCTGCCGAGGGTGATGAGGGCCTTGGCGAGCACCCGTTCGGTCCGTTCGTCCCGTTCCGACAGCTCGACGGCCCGGCGGATCTCCTCCTCGGACTCGGCGTAGCGGTTGATGTGCCAGAGCATGCTGCCGCGCAGGTAGCGGGCGAGGGCGAGCGGGCCGTGCTCGCCGCGGGCGGCGGCCTGCTCGGCGATGTGCCCGGCGAGGTCGACGATGACGCCGGTCTGGGTGCGTTCGGGGAGCACGGCGCCCATCCGGTCGGCGAGTTCGGCGGCGCGGTCGAGCGGGAGGGCGGGGTCGGCGCAGCCGAGCGCGATGACGGCGGCGTGCACCTCGGCCTGGTCGCGCATCCAGCGCACGGCGTCCGCGCCGTCGGCGACGGGGTGGCCGGGGGAGGCCACGGCGGCGCCGAGCAGGCTGAGTTCGGCCGGTTCGGCTTTGCGGGCGGCGCGGTCGGCGTTGCGGGCGGTGGCGAGGCAGAAGTCGAGCAGCCGGTCGGTGGCGGCGGTGCGGTCGGCGGCGCTCTCCTCGGTGGCGAGCCGGCCGCGGGCGTAGGCGCGGACGAGGTCGTGGAAGCCGTAGCGGCCGAAGCGGGGGGAGTGCAGCAGGTTGAGGTCGACGAGTCCTTCGAGGAGCCGGTCGGTCCGGTCGGCGCTCCGGCCGATCAGGGCGGCGGCGCAGGGCAGCGGCAGGTCGGGGGCGTCGGGCAGGGACAGCAGGCGGAAGGCGCGGGCGAGTTCCGGGTCCAGGCGCTGGTAGGAGAGCGCGAAGGTGGCCTCCACGGTCCTTTCGCCGTCGCTGAGTTCGGCCAGCCGGTGCTGGTGGCGCAGCCCCTCGGCGAGCGCCGCGAGGGTGAGCGCGGGGTCGGCGGCGAGCCGGGAGGCGGCGATGCGCACGGCCAGCGGCAGCAGTCCGCAGGCCCGGACGACCTCCTCGGCGGTCCCGGCTTCGGCGGCGACGCGGTCGGCGCCGACGATGCGGGCGAGCAGTTCCAGGGCCTGCTCGGGCGAGAGGGTGTCCAGGCGCAGCTGGTGGGCCCCGGCCAGGCCGGCCAGCCGGTGGCGGCTGGTGACGAGGACGGCGCAGCCGGCCGAGCCGGGCAGCAGCGGTTCGACGTGCCCGGAGTCGGCGGCGTTGTCGAGGACCACCAGGACGCGTCGTCCGGCCAGGGCGGAGCGGTAGAGCGCGCTGCGTTCGCGGGTGTCCGGCGGGATGTCGGCGGGGTCGACGCCGAGGGCGCGCAGGAAGCCGGCGAGGACGGCGCCGGGACCGGGCGGGGTGCGGTCGGCGCCGCGCAGGTCGGCGAAGAGCTGCCCGTCGGGGAAGCGCGTCCGGACGTGCCGGGCGACGTGCACGGCCAGGGTGGTCTTGCCGACGCCGCCCATGCCGTCCAGGGCGGAGACCACGACGGCGCGCCCGCCGGCCCCGCAGAGCCGGTCCGCGAGGGTGTCCACCTCCTCGGCCCGGCCGGTGAAGTCGGCAAGCCCGGAGGGGAGTTGGTCGGGCGTCTGCCAGGTGTCGACGGCGGTCGCGGGGGCCGGGCGGGCCGGGAGCAGGGTGGCGTCCTCCCGCAGGATGCGCAGATGGAGACGGGCCGGACCCGGTGCGTCCGGCGGCAGCGACGGGCGGGCGTCCTCGTACACGGCGAGCGCCTCGGCCCTGCGGCCCGACTGGTACAGGGCCCGCATCAGCACGGCGGTGAGCCGGGGCCGCCCGGGGTGCTCCAGGGCGAGCGCCTCGGCCTGCGCGGTCAGGTCGGTGCGGTCGCCGAGGTCGGCGTCCAGCTCCAGCTGGGTCTCCTCGGCCGAGATCCGCTGCTCGGTGAGGCGGGCCCGGACGGCGTCGGCGTGCGGCCCCGGCAGCCCGGCAAGCGGTTCGCCGGCCCACAGCCGCTGGGCGTTCCGCAGCACCTCCCGGATCTCCTGCGGCGGCGCGTCGGCCTCCCGCAGCCGTCCGGCTTCGGCCAGCAGCGACTCCCAGGCGGCGGTGTCCACGACCGCCCGGGGCACCCGGAGCGCGTAGCCGTCGCCGACCCGGACCAGCGGCAGCCGCTCCGGATCGTCCCCGGTGTACGGCCGGAACGCGGTGCGCAGCCGGGAGACGGCGAGCTGGACGGCCTTGCGCGGATCGGTCGGCGCGGCCCCGCCCCACACCCCCTCGACCAGCACCGGGACGGCCACCGTCCGCCCGGCGGCGGCCAGCAGCACCGCGAGCACGGCCCGCTGCTGCGGCCGGCCCAGCTCCAGTTCCCGCTCCCCGTACCAGGCCCGCAACGGTCCCAGCAGGCCGAACCGCAGCCCGGCTCCCCCCGTGTCGCCCATGTCGCCCCCGAAGTCGTCGCCCACCGGGATTTCGCCACTTCCGTTCGGAAAGCGGCGCCCCATACCCCGGCGGCCTATGCTCTGCTCACAGATTGTGCACCGGAATCCGAGCTTCGAGGGGTGGGTCGTGCGGCTCGATTTCCGCGTGCTGGGGCCTTTGCGTGCGACGTGTGACGGCCGTGAGATCGAGCTCGGCCGGCCGCAGCAGCGGGCCGTGCTGGCTGCGCTGCTCCTCGCCCCCGGGCAGCTGGTGCCGACGGACCGGCTGGTCGAGGGCCTCTGGGGGGAGGACGAGACCCGCTGGCCGAAGGACCCGACGGGGCAGATCGGCACCCACGTGCACCGGCTGCGCCGCGCCCTCGGCGAGTCCGGGCTGCCGGTCGCCGCGGCGGGCGGTTATCGGCTGGCGGCGCCGCGCGAGGCGGTGGACCTGTTCCGCTACGAGGACGCGGTCACGGGGGCCGTCGCGCTGCGTCACCGGGATCCGGTCCGGGCGAGGGAGGAACTGGCGGCGGCGCTCGCGGCGTGGGAGGGCGTCCGAGCGCTGGACGGCGTGCCCGGGCCGTTCGCCGAACGGACCCGGGAACGGCTGGCGGCCGGGCGCTTCGCCGTGGTGAAGACCCTGCTGGAGCTGGACCTGGCACTCGGCCGGCACACCGCCGCGGTGGAACCGCTGGCCGCACTGGCGGCCGCGCACCCGCAGGACGAGGAGGTGCACCGGCTGCACCTGCTGGCGCTGCACCGTTGCGGCCGTACGGCGGAGGCGCTGGCGGCGTACGGGGCGCTGCGGGAGCGGCTGGACCGGGAGCTGGGGCTCGAACCGGCGCCCGCCGTGGCCGAACTGGCCGACCGGATCCGGCGCGGGGACGCCCCGCTGCCGCGGCGGCTGCCGAGGCCCGGCCAGCTGCCACCGGACATCCCCGACCTGGTGGGCCGGGCCGGGCTGGTGCGCCGGGCGGAGCGGACACTGCGGGCGACCGGCGACGGTTCGCCGGTCGTGGGGCTCTCGGGTCCGGCGGGCAGCGGCGCGTCGGCGCTGGCGGTGCACGTGGCGCACGTCGTCCAGGACGCCTTCCCCGACGGCCAGCTGTACGCGGGCGGTGGTGCGGCGGACGTGGTGCTCGCCGGGTTCCTGCGTGCGTTCGGCGAGCGGCCGGCGGCGGGGGCCGGTGTCGAGGAGCTCGGGGCGCGCTACCGGGAGCTGCTCACCGGGCGGCGCGTCCTGGTGCTGCTGGACGGGGTGGCCGACCCGCGGCCGCTCCTGCCGGAGCGGGCGGGCTGCGCGGCCGTGGTGGCGGGTGCGGAACCGGGCACGCTGCCCGAGGACGCCGCACGGCTCACGGTGGGACCGTTGGAGCCGCGCGACGCCCACGAGCTGCTGGCCCGGATCGTGGGCGCGGACAGGATCCGGCAGGAGCCGGACGCGGCGGCCGAGGTGGCCGCCCTCTGCGGCCACCTGCCGGTGCTGCTGCGGACGGCGGCGGACCGGCTCGCGGCCCGGCCGCGCTGGTCGGTGGACGACCTGGTCAGGTGGCTCACCGAGCGGGGGTGAGGGTCTTCGGATCCTCTAGTAGGGGTCGGAGCTGTTGAGCGTGTTCCATCCCGAGTCGCCGCTCTCGGTGCCGCCCGAGAAGTTGACGGCGAGCCCGCCGAGGCCCCAGACCACGAGGGAGGCCCGCTGGTAGATGTCGCTCTTGAAGGTGTTGCTGGCCCAGCAGATACGGTTACCGGCCCCGTAGACGACGAAGTTCCCGTCGTCCTGCATGATCGCCTTCTGGCCGCAGCCCCAGGTCTTCGGTGCGGCCCACTTCGGGTAGGCCGGCGCGCCCTCGGGGGTGCGGTAGACGACGAGGTTGCCGTCGAGCTGGAAGGCCAGCCGCGTGTAGCCGGTGTCGATGGTGTAGCCGGGGTAGAGCACCCCGGGCTCGGGCATGCTGGCCCTGGGGAGGGTCTCCGGGTCGGCCGCGTGCGCGGTCCCCGCGGAGATCATCGTCCCGGCCAGTGCCAGCGTGACGGCCGCCGCCCCGACGGCCGTGTTCTTCGCCGCCTTCATCACCTTCATGTCCCCGTGCTGCCTCTCTCCTACGTCGGCGCCCGCTGTCGTGTCGGGCGCCCTCTGGTGGTTCCGATCATGGACAACGGCGATAGACGTTCGATGAACGTCCTGTTGAGGCAGGAGCGGTTTGGCCTGGGCGCGGATGAGGAGTACTGTTCTCTAGTCGCTCGGCAGGGAGCACCGGACACGCGTCAGCGCGGACGGTCCCGCGGCGGCCAATCCTCTGAAACACCACTTCCCAGGTTCGGGCTGGGTCACGTTCGCGTGTTCGCGTCATGACTCGGTTCTTGCTTTGGCGTGTTCGTTTTATCGGATTGCGGCGGATTCGCTTTTCGGAGTACGGATCGGCTAGAGTTTGAAACGTCGGACAGGGCGTCAAGCCCCGGAAGACACCGG
>NZ_JBHWCL010000216.1:0-12899 GCF_042735125.1 Kitasatospora sp. NPDC059599
GGCCGGCGGGCGGGCCCCCGACCCGGCCGCCGCCACGTCGCTCCGGGCCGCCGCCCGGGGGGGGCGGCGCCAGGCCCCGGGGGGCGCCCGCCCCGCCGGTCCGTGGTCACCCCGCCGGTCCGTAGTTACTTCGCCGGTCCGTGTTCACCCCGCCGTCTCCGGACGGACCTCCGCTCCCTGGACGGACCTGTGCTCCGCGGAGGTGCCTGCGCGGCGGGTTTCAGAGCAGCGCGTACACGGCCGAGGCGTCGTCGTGCGTCTTGCCGCGCGGCCAGCGCTCGCAGGCGGGGTCCGCCCGCTCCACCGCACGGACCTGGGCGATCAGCTCACCCGGCCCCGACTCGGCGAGCAGCCGCAGCACGTCGCCCCAACTCCCCAGCCCGAAGCGCTCGGTGAAGCGCGAGGCGCCGTCGGTGAGGGCGGCCAGCGCGTGCAGCCGGTCCAGTCGGACGAAGCCGGTCTCGGCGTGCTCGGCCGCGCGCGGGCTGGCGGCCGCGATCCACGGGCCGGTGCCCCGGTTGCGGGCCGCGCGGACGGCCAGCGCGTACTCCATGTGCAGCGCCGTCCGCTCGGCCGAGCCGGGCACGGTCGACCAGACCTGACGGCGCAGCCCCTCCCCGCCGGGGAAGCGCTGGTTGTCCCCGATCACCTTCGGCGGCCCGTCCTTGAACTCCAGCACCAGCAGCGAGTCGCCGAGCACCAGGTACTCCAGCGCCTCACCGTGCCGTCGCGCCGCGACCACCATCGCGGCGGGGGTGTTGGGATGGGCCAGGTCGCACCGGCCGCCGTGCAGCGCGGCCGTCTCCACGATGGCGTCGGCCAGGCACTCGGAGATCGAGCGGTCCGCCCGGTCGGTGAGCCGGGCGAGCAGGTGCACGCCCAGTCGGCGCACGTACCAGGCCGTCCCGTGCCGACACCCGGATTCCAGGCCGGCCGGCGAACTCGCGCCGTCCAGCAGGACCAACGCCTCCGGCGAGGCCGCCGCGAAGTCCTCGCTCTCGCGGTCGGGCCGTCGTGCTTCCCCTGCGAGCTGTAGCTGCATCCCGACAGTGTGGACGCCGCCCCCGGCCCGCGCCCAGACCCCTGCGCCGGTGTGGCGCGGGGCGGGGCCGGGCGCCCGGTGGCAGTGGGGGCGATTCGGCCATACCGTCGGACAGTGACCGGACAATTCGGCCGATCGGGGCGGGTCGGGTTTGGAACCACCTTCGGGTGTCCGGGCGGCCCGTGACTGACGAGGAGCGGAAGATGTTCTGGCAGTTCATCGTGTTGCTGGCCGCCTCGCTCGGCTTTCCGACCGCCGCGCTGCTCTACCTGATCGGCGGGCCGCGCTTCCCCGACGAGCAGCGCGACCGGAGCTGAGCCGGGCCCGCCGGCGGGCCCGGGGGCCCGGCTGCGTCGACGGACGCTACGGCTTCCAGGCCGGATCGCGGCCGAGCAGCGCCAGGACGCGCTCGAACCGGCCCGCACCGCCGGCGGGCGGCAGGCCCGGTCCGAAGGCCTTGCCCGGCGCCCGGGCCTCCGGGGTGTTCGGGACGGCCTCGGTCACCGCCACCAGTGCGGCGATCAGCGCCTCCTCGCGCTCGACGGCCGCGCCGAGTTCGACGACCGCGCCCGTGCCCGCGTCGAGGGCGGCGGCTGCCCCCACGTCGAGGGCGGCGGCGACGTCCCAGGCGTGCACCAGGGTGTCGAGCAGGTGGAAGCCCACCGCCCGCTCCAGCGGGACCGGCGCGGTGGTGAGGATCTCGGGCAGCCAGAGCGGCCGGCCGGCCGCGGCCGCCCCCCGGAACGCGGCGGTGAGCTCGGCGCCCGTGCGCCGGAAGGCGCCCGCCGGGTCCTCGCCTCCCGGGTCCTCGCCGACCGGGGCGTCGGCCCAGAGCGCGAGGTCCGGACCGGCCCCGCGGGCGGCCGCCGCGAAGCCCTGGTGCTGGCCGACGGCGTGCGCCAGCAGCCGGCGCAGCGTCCAGCCCGCGCACGGGGTCGGCAGGTCCAGCCGGCCCGGGCGGACGGCGTCCACCACCCCGGCGGCCAACTCCAGTGAGCGTGCGTGCAGTTCGACGATGTCCATACGAGCGACAGTACTCATCCGGCCGCGACCTCCAGGCCCGCCGCCAGGAATCCGATCACCTGGTCGACGACGGCCGGTTCCGCGATGATCCGACGGTGGCCGAGCCCCCGGGTGACCACCAGGTCGAGCCGCTCCCCGTACGCCTCGCGGAGCCGGTGCGCCTCGCTCAACGGGACGACGTCGTCGGCCTCGTCGTGCACCACCAGGACCGGCAGGTCGACGTCCGCCACCCGGCGGGCGGCGTCGAAGCGCTCCCACCCCCCGGCGTCCCCGCCGAACAGCTCCCGCTCGATCCGCGCCCGCAGCGCCCGTTCGACCCCGGCGTTCAGCCCGAGCCCGGCGCAGAACGCGGCGGGGAAGAAGCCGACCCGGGACACCCCGGAGACGGCCGCCAGCCGGCCCGCCCGCAGGCCGTCGGCCAGCGCGCCGAAGGCGGCGCAGACGCCGAGGGAGTGCGCGACGACGGCCTCGAACGGCCCGTACCGCTCCTGGAGACGCAGGGCCAGCTCGCGGTACTCCGGCACGCCGGTGGTCCGTCCGCCGGAGTCGCCGTGGCCCGGCGCGTCGAAGGAGACCGCGCTGAGGCCGAGTTCCCGCAGCCGGGGCACGAGGGGCGCGTAGCGGGAGGCCCGGGAGCGCCAGCCGTGCAGCAGCAGGACCGGCCGCTCTCCGCTGCCCCAGCGGTAGCCGACCACCGGCTTGCCGTTCACGGTGAGCCGCTCGGTGACGGCCTGCCCGTGGACCTCCCGTTCCGACGGGCGCACCCGGCTGCGCCGGACCGGGTGCACGAACAACTCGTAGGCGGCCCGGCCGGCGGCTCCGGGGGCGATGCGGGCGGTGGGGTTGAGGGCGGTGCGGATCAGTGCCATCGGTACCTGGGCCGGGTCCATCTGGTCTCCCTGTCGGGTGCGGACGGGTGTTCCTGGCGGGGGCGGGGCCGTGCTCCCGCACGCGCCCCGGGCGTGGTGCGCGGATCGCGGCGAGATATTAGCACGACCGTTCGTGCAGTTTTAGGGGTGCGGTTCCAAGGGTTCGGCACCGCGCACGCACTACCCTGGGCGGCACGCACTGCGACGAGAACGGGGGGCGGGCCATGGCCGGACCGACCACGGACGGACGGGTCCTGCGCGGCGAGGAGACCCGCCGGGCGGTCCTGCACCGCGCCGTCGGCATCGCCTCCGTCGAAGGCCTGGACGCGCTCTCCATCGGCCGGCTGGCCACCGACCTCGGGCTCAGCAAGAGCGGCGTCTTCGCCGGCTTCGGCTCCAAGGAGGAGCTGCAGCTGGCCACCGTCCGCGCCGCCCGCCGGATCTTCGCCGACGCCGTCGTCGCCCCGGTCGCCGACGCCCCGCCCGGCCTCCCCCGGGTCCGCGCCCTGTGCGAGGGCTGGCTCGCCTACTCGCGCGCCCGGGTCTTCCCCGGCGGCTGCTTCTTCTACGAGGTCACCGCCGAGTTCGACGCCCGCCCCGGCACCGTCCGGGACGCCCTGGCCGGCTGCGCCCGGGAGTGGTCCGACACCGTCACCGCGGCCCTCGCCGACGCCCGTGCCGCCGGCGCCCTGCGCCCGGACACCGACCTCGGGGACCTCGCCTTCGCCCTGATCGCCGTCCTGGAGACGGCCAACTCGCAGGCCGTGCTGCACGACGACGCCACCCCGTACGAACGGGCCGGCCGCCTGCTGCTGCGCCTGCTGCGCGCCGAGGCCACCGACCCGGCCGACCCGGCGCTCGCCTAGGTCCGGACAGGGCCGAGACCCCGGCCGGGTGCGCCTCGGCTACCGGCTACCGGCTGCCGGCCAGCACCGCCTCCAGCCCGGCCGCCCGGCCCAGCAGTGCCTCGTCGTCACCGGCCGCACCGACCACCTGGAGGCCCAGCGGCAGCCCCGCCGGGGTCCGTCCGGCCGGCAGGCTCAGCGCCGGCCGCCCGAGGAAGCTCCACGGCAGCGACATCACCGCGTCCCCGGTGCCGTGCAGGCCCTCCGGCGCCCCGCCGGTCGCCGAGGGCGCCAGCCACAGGTCCACCCCGGCCGCCGCGCCCGCCCGGTCCACCCGCTCCCGCAGCCGCTCCCGGAACCGCAGCGCGGCCGCCCGGTCCTCGGGCGCGACGCCCCGGCCGACCCGGATGCCCGCCACCGTCTCCGGCCGGTAGAGGCCGCCGAAGCGGGCGAACCAGTCGGCGTGGCTGCGGGCCAGTTCGAAGCGGTTCACGGTCTGCAACCGCCGACGTACCTCCGCGAAGTCCGGGAACAACTCGACCCGGCGCACCACCAGCCCGGCCGACGCCAGCCGCTCCACCTGCTCCTCGAAGGCCCGCAGCGCGGCCGGCTCGGCGCACTCCAGGTACGTCCCGTCCGGCACCCCGAGCACGGGCTCCGGGCCCGGCCCGGCGGGCCGCCAGTCGTCGCAGAGCAGCGGGGCCGCCAGGGCCGCGCCCGCCAGGTCGGCGGTGAACACCCCCAGGGTGTCGAGGCTGGGCGCGTTCGGGATCACCCCGTCGATCGGGATCCGCCCGTAGGTCGGCCGGAAACCCACCACCCCGCAGTACGCGGCCGGGCGGATCACCGAGCCGACCGTCTGGGTGCCGACCGCGAGCGGCACCAGCCCCGCCGCGACCGCCGCCGCCGAACCGCTGCTGGAGCCACCGGGGGTGTGCCCCGGGTGGTGCGGGTTGCGGGTCGGGCCGGGGGCGCTCGCGGCGAACTCGGCGGTCACCGTCTTGCCCGCGACCAGCGCCCCCGCCGCCCGCAGCCGGTCCACCACCGCGGCCTGCGGCCCGGCCAGCACCCCCGGCGGCAGCGCCGACCCGCCGTGCGTGGGCAGCCCGTCCACGTGCACGACGTCCTTGACCCCCACCAGCACCCCGTACAGCGGCGGCCGCCCGGCCGGCTCCGGGTACCGCGCCGCCACCCGCTCCGCCTCCGCGCGCAACCGGTCGTGCCGGCCGGGCTCGGGCACGAACGCGTGGATCAGCGGGTCCACCCGCTCGACCCGCGCGCAGAACCGGTCGACGCACTCGGGCAGCCGGGACTCCCCGGTGCGCAGCGCGGCGGCCTCGCGGGTCAACGACCGCGGCCCGACCAGGGGTTCGTCCATGCCGAGCACAGTAGACCGGGCTTACGGGTGCTCGGCCGCCAGGTACGGCGCCTCACGCAGGAAGTACGCCCCGCAGGTGTGGCAGCACAGCTCCGGGGTCTTCCCCCAGTCCACCGCCTCCCGCACCGCGGCCTGCGGATCGAGCTCCCGGCCGCACATCGCCACGCTCTCCTCGCCCCGGACCATGTGCCACAGGCGCACCCCCTCGGCCGCGCCGCCGGCGCCGTACTCGGCTCGCATCTGGTGCATCATGCCCCCATCGTCCGACCGCCCCCCACCCCCGGCAACCGGAGCGGAACCTCGGGCGGGACGGGCGGACTTCCGGGTCACGGCGCACGGTCACGCCGGTGCCGCGCGGTGACCCTCCGCGTCGGCCGGGTCGGCGGCCCCGGCCGGGCCGGGTCGCCGCGCGCGGCCCGGACCGGGCCCGGGGGAACCGCTGCGCCGGGCCCGTGATGTGACTTATGGTCGACTGGCGAATCCGGCGCCCGGCGAGCCGACCGGCGCGCGAACGTCCATCACCATTCAGTCTTGTGACGACGCGTCAGAAACGGAACCCGTGGACACGCCCCAGCCGAAGGCCACCGCAGCGGACCCCGCCGAGGCCACCGCGGCGGACCCCGGCCTCCCGGCGGGCTCCGTCGGCCGCCGACGGCGGCGGGTGGTCGCGGTGACGGCGCTGGTCGCCGCGGTCACCACCGGGGGCGGACTGTGGGCCGCCACCCTCGTCCGCTCCCCGGAGCAGGCCGCCGCCGACACAGCGGCGCCCCCCGCTTCGGTGCTCACCGCCCCGGTGGTCCGGCGGGTGCTGACCACCACCACCGTGCTGCGCGGGGTGTTCACGGCCGGCCGGTCCTTCCCCGTCCAGCCGGCCACCGTCTCCGCCAGCAGCGGCGGCCCCGGCGGCGGCACCCCGGTCGTGACCGCGCTCAGGGCCCGCAGCGGGGACGCGGTGAACGCCGGCCAGGTGCTGGCCGAGGTCTCCGGCCGGCCGGTGATCGCCCTGCCCGGGACGGTGCCCGCCTACCGGGACATGGCACCCGGCGAGTCCGGCGGCGACATCGGCCAACTCCAGGGCGTGCTCCGCGACATGGGGTACTACGCCGGCGGCGACGACGAGGGGTACTTCGGGGCCGCCACCAAGACGGCCGTGGCCGGGCTCTACCGGAAGCTCGGCTACCCGGTGCCGACCACCGGCGACCAGACCGCCGCGGCCGTCCGGACCGCCCGGCAGGCCGTGGAGCAGGCCGAACAGACCGTCCAGGACCTGGAGAGCCGACCCGCGCCCGGCGCCGACGCACCCGCCGCGCAGCCCGGCACCCCGGCCGCGCCACCGGTCTCCGGGCCACCGATCTCCGCCCCGGCGCCGACGCCCCGAGCAACGGCACCCACGGCAATGGCACCCACGGCAACGGCACCCACGGCAACGGCACCCGAGGCAACGGCACCCCCCGCAACGGCGCCCGGCGGCGCAGCGGCCGGGAGTGCGGGCGGCCTCGCCCGGGCACGCGCCGACCTCACCGCCAAGCGCCAGGAGCTGGCCCGCGTCCAGGCCAAGGACGGCCCCCAACTCCCCGCGGCCGAAGTGGTGTTCCTCCCCTCGCTGCCCGCGCGGGTCAGCGCGGTGGGCGCCCGGGTCGGCGACAGGGTGACCGCCCCGGTCCTCACCCTCACCGCCGGCGGCCTCGACCTCACCGGCCGGCTGCTGCCCGGCGACGCCCCCCTGGTCAAGCCCGGCATGAAGGTCACCGTCCTGTCCGAGACCACCGGTGTCCGGCTCGACGCCGAGGTCGGCTCGGTGGGCTCGCTCGTCACCCCCGGCAGCCCCGCGGGCGGCGGCACCGCCGGCCCGACGCCGCAGCCCCCCGGCGGCGGCGAACCCTACGTCCCCCTGGTCGTCACCCCCGACGCGCCCTGGGACCCGGCCCTGGAGGGCCAGGACGTCCGGATCACCGTCGTCGCCGCCTCCACCCCGGGCGAGGTGCTCGCGGTGCCGGCCTCCGCGATCAGTTCCGGCGTCGACGGCCGCACCTCGGTGTCGGTCGCCGCCCCCGACGGCTCCCGGCGCACCGTGGAGGTGACGGCCGGCGTCGTCGCGGACGGCTTCGTCGAGGTCGGGCCCGCCACCGGGGCCGCCCTCGCGCCGGGCGAGCAGGTCGTGGTCGGCCGGTGAGCGGGGAACACCCGGTGGGCAGCGCCGGCCACCGCACCGCCCCGGAGCACGGGAGCCCGCCGGTGATCCGGCTGCGCGGGATCTCCCGCACCTACCCCGGGCCGCCGCCGGTCACCGCCCTGCACCCGCACGACCTGGAGATCGCCGCCGGCGAGTACGTCGCCGTGGTCGGCCCCTCGGGTTCCGGCAAGTCCACCTTCCTCAACCTGCTCGGCCTGCTCGACCGCCCCAGCAGCGGGAGCTACGAACTCGACGGCGTCGACACCGGCGCGCTCTCCGAGGCACGGCGGACCGCGCTGCGCGGCCGGCGGATCGGCTTCGTCTTCCAGTCCTTCCACCTGCTGCCGCACCGGACCGCCACGGAGAACGTGATGCTCGCCCAGGTGTACACCGGCTCGCCCCGCGCGGGCCGGGCCGAGGCCGCCCGGCAGGTGCTGGAGCGGGTCGGACTCGGTCACCGGACCGAGGCGCTGCCCTCCCGGCTGTCCGGCGGCGAACGGCAGCGGGTCGCGGTGGCCCGCGCCCTGGTGAACCGGCCGTCGTTGCTGCTGTGCGACGAACCCACCGGCAACCTCGACTCGGCCACCGCCCGGCGGGTCCTGGAACTGTTCGAGGAACTGCACGAGGACGGACTGACCCTGCTGGTCATCACCCACGACCGCGAGGTCGCCGACCGGGCCCGGCGGACCGTCACCATCCGGGACGGCCGGCTCACCGCGCCCGGAACGGCGGGCGGACGGTGAGACCGCTACTCCGCCGCCGCACCCGCCGCCCCGGCACCGGGGTACCGCTCTCCCGGCTGACGCTGACCGACCTGCTGGGCGAGGCGCTGTCCGGCACGGTGCAGCGCCCGGGCCGCTCCGCGCTCACCCTGCTGGGCACCGTCCTCGGCGTCGGCGCCTTCGTCGCCGTGCTCGGCCTCACCTCCAGCGCCACCGGCCAGATCGGCAAGCGCTTCTCGGCCCTGCAGAACACCACGGTCACCGTGGTCGACACCGGGCCGGACGTGCTGCTCGCCGACGGCGGGCACCGCGCCGCCCTGGACTTCCCCGAGGACGCCGACCGCCGGGTCTCCCGGCTCAACGGCGCGGTCGCCGCCGGGGTCTACTGGAGCGCGCCGCTGACCGCCCCGAAGATCTCCGGCTCCCCGGCGCCCGGGCCGGGCGCCGGCGCCGGACTGAACGTCCTGGCGCTCTCCCCCGGCGGCTTCGACGCGATCGAGGCCCGGGTCCGCGCCGGCACCGTCTACAACGCGTTCCACAGCGAGCGCGCCCTGCGCGTCGCCGTCCTGGGCTCCGCCGCCGCTGCCCGGCTCGGCATCACCCGCCTCGACGCCCATCCCGCCGTGTTCGTCGACGGCACCGGCTTCACCGTGATCGGCATCATCGAGGACAGCGCCCGGCTGCCCGCGGCCGTACTCGACGTCATGGTGCCCGCCACCACCGCCCGCTCGCTCTGGGGCAACCCGCGCGCCGGCGAGGACGGCCGCGCCAGGATGGTGGTCCGCACCCGGACCGGCGCCGCCGGGCTGGTCGCCGCCCAGGCGCCGACCGCGCTGCGGCCGGAGGCCCCGGCCCGCTTCACCGCCGTCGCCCCGCCCGATCCGCACACCCTGCGGGACTCGGTGTCCACCGACCTCACCGGGCTGTTCCTGCTGCTGGCCGCCGTCTGCCTGGTGGTCGGCGCGGTCGGGATCGCCGACACCACCCTGGTGGCGGTCCTGGAGCGCACCGGCGAGATCGGCCTCCGTCGCGCCCTCGGCGCCCGACCCCGGCACATCGCGGCCCAGTTCCTCACCGAGTCCACCGTCCTCGGCACGCTCGGCGGACTGATCGGGACCGCCCTCGGCGTGGTCGTCGTGGTGCTGGTCGCCCTGGCCCGCGACTGGACCGCGCTGCTCCAGCCCCTGGTGGTCCTGCCCGCCCCGCTCGTCGGCAGCCTGGTCGGCCTGCTGGCCGGTCTCCACCCGGCCCTGCGCGCCGCCGGCGTCGAACCCGCGGAAGCCCTCCGGCACTGACCGCGCCCCGTCGGTCCCCGGCACGGGCGCGAGGGGCGAGAGGCGCGAGGGACCTCGGCGGGTTCCCCGGCAGCTCCGTCAGGACGCCCGCAGCAGCGCGCCGTCCTGCCACTTGAGGATCTTGTCGAAGCTCACGATGGCGCCCCGCAGGGGGTGGTTGCGAAGCTGGACGTGGTCGGTGAGCGCGTGGATGAGGAAGAGGCCGCGGCCGGATTCGGCGGTGAGGTCGGGGAGGGCGTCGAGGTCGACCGGGCGGAGGGTGGGCGCCGCGGGGCGGCAGGGCAGGACGTGGGTGTCGTACGGGTGGCCGTCGCGGCGGGGCGGGTGGGCGGTGAGGACCCGGGCCGGGACGGTGGCGCGGCCGCGGCGGGAACGGTGGGGCCCCCGGCCGGTCGCCGCCGGGCGGCTCGGGGTGGCGGCGGCCGGGCGCCGGACCGGCGGGGCGGCGGGGGCGGGCAGGCCGGGGCCGGAGTCGGTGACCTCGATGCGCAGCCGGTCCCCGCTGATCGAGGCGCTGACCTGGAACCCGTCGTCGGCGCGCCCGGTGGCGCCGTGCTCGACGGCGTTGGCGCAGGCCTCGCTGAGCGCGACGCCGAGGTCGTCGGCGATCTGCGGGTCGACGCCGGCGGTCGCCATGGCGCCGAGCAGGATGCGCCGGGCCAGCGGGACGCTGGCCGGGTCGCGCTTGAGGTGCAGAGTCCACCGGATGTCCACGGGAGGTCCCTCCTGGCTGCGGCTCCACATACAACTAGGTATCTCCGGGCGATTCGGCGGTGAACCGTGCCCGGGGGCCGCTACCGCCCGTTCGGCGGATGGACTGGGGGACGGGGTCTGTGCCGGGCGGCGCGCTCCCGGGCCCGCACGCCGCCGCCGAAAGAGGCATTCGTAGGGATTTCCCACCCTGCCCGTGTCGGCGGTGTACGCAATGAGAGGATGGCCCGGCCATGACTGCCCTCGCCGCCGCCCCGCTCCCGGGCGCCCCCGGACCGGCCCAGCCGGTGGGGTCCGCCGCCTGGGACCTGCGGCTTGCCCGGGCGGTCCCGTTCGCGCTGGTCTGCACGCTGATAGCGGCCGCCGGGCACGCCCTGGCCGGTGGCGGCAACGTGCCGCCGACGGCGCTGGCGGCGGGTTTCGCCGCCGTCCTGGCGCTCGCCGCGGCCTGCGGCGGGCGGGAGCGCTCGCTGGCCGGGATCGCCGGCGCGCTGGGCGCGGGGCAGTTCGGACTGCACTTCCTCTTCCACGGCTTCGACGGCCGCGGCTTCACCGGCATGGCCGCCATGGCCGGGATGCACCACGGCGGCTCCGGTCCGCTGACCGTGCCGCAGGTGGCCGGCCGGCTGATCTGCAACGAGGCCCGCCCGGGCACGCTGGCGGGCCTGCCCGGCAACCCGTCCCCGGAGCAGCTGGTCTCGTCGGCGGGCCTGGACCCGCACGCGTTCGCCGCCGCGCCGTGGTGGCAGGACGGCGTGTTCGGCCTGACGCCGTCGATGCTGGCCGGTCACCTGGCCGCCGCGCTGGTCGCGGGCTGGTGGCTGCGGCGCGGCGAGGCGGCGCTGTGGCGGCTGCTGCGGGTGGCCGCGTCGGCGGCCCGGGAGCACTGGGCGGCGCCGCTGCGGTCGGTGTTCGTCCTGGCGGCCGCGCTGCTGCGCGGTCTGTTCGGCGTGGCCGGTCCGGTCCGCCGGTTCGGGGCCCGGGGCGGGGAGTCCCCGCTCCCGACGGGTGCCGTGCTGCGGCACAGCGTGGTGCGGCGCGGGCCGCCGTGCGGGGTCCTCGCGCACTGATCCGTGCCTCCTGGCGGCCTGCGGGCCGTGCCGGGTACCGGGCGTGCGCACCGTCCGGGCCGTCCCGACCTCCGGGTCCGGCCCGAGGCTCTGCCCCCACACGTCCCCACGCGCGGCCCCCGAGGCGCGGCTCCGTCCGCCGCCCGGTCCCGGCCTGCCGAGCTCCGATCGGAGACCCCGCATCATGCGTTCCCTTTCCACCCGTCGCATCGCCGCCGTCGCCCTGTCCGCCGCCGCCTCCGTGGTGGCGCTGGCCGGCCCCGCCTTCGCGCACGTCACCGTGAACCCGGGCGCGGCCGCCCAGGGCGGTTACACGGCCGTCGACTTCCGGGTGCCGAACGAGAGCGACACCGCGAGCACGGTGAAGCTGGAGGTCAACCTCCCGCTGGACCACCCGCTGGCCTCGGTCCGGACCCTGCCGCTGCCGGGCTGGACCGCCGCGGTCGAGAAGTCGAAGCTGGACAAGCCGATCAAGGTCCACGGCAACGACGTCAACGAGGCCGTCTCCAAGATCACCTGGACCGCCGACGCCGGCACCAAGATCGCCCCCGGCCAGTTCCAGGAGTTCCGGGTCTCGCTCGGCCCGCTGCCGACCGACTCGGACAGCCTGGTCTTCAAGGCCCTGCAGACCTACGACAACGGTGACGTCGTCCGCTGGATCGACGAGTCCAAGGACGGCCAGCCCGAGCCGGCCAAGCCCGCGCCCGTCCTGAAGCTCACCAAGGCCGACGCCGGCGACGGCCACGGCGTCACCGCCTCCCCGACCGCGGCCGCCCACGGCGACAGCTCGGACCACGCCGCGTCCTCGGACGGCGGCAGCAAGGCCAGTGACTCCACCGCCCGCACCCTCGGTGTGGTCGGCATCGTGGTCGGCGTGGTCGGCACCGCCGTCGGCGTGCTCGGCCTGCGCCGCAAGAACGGCGGCTCCGCCTCCTGACCCCCGCGCCGGCGGGGCCGCACCGACACCCGGGGGCGGCCCCGCCGGCGGTTCACCGCGCACGATCGGATCCCGCATGTCCCGCACCGCCCGCACCGCCCGTACCGCCCGCCTGGCCGGCGCGGCCGCCCTCGCGCTGGCCGCCGCCCTGACGCTGTCCGCCTGCGGCTCCTCCGGCGCCCCCACCGCCGCGAAGGTCACCCAGCAGAAGGACGACACCCCGTACCAGGGCACCAAGCTGGCCAGGAACTTCGAGAAGCCGGACCTCCAGCTCACCGACACCTCCGGCCAGCCCTACGACCTGCGGCAGCAGACCAACGGCAAGGCCACCCTGCTGTTCTTCGGCTACACCAGCTGCCCGGACGTCTGCCCGACCACCATGGGCGACATCGGCGTCGCGATGAAGGCGCTCTCCCCCGAGGACCGGCAGAAGGTCAACGTCGTCTTCGTCTCCACCGACCCGCAGCGCGACACCCCCAAGGTGCTGCGCACCTGGCTGGACTCGATGGGCAGCGACTTCATAGGCCTGACCGGCGACCTCGCCAAGGTGAAGAGCGCCGCCAAGTCGCTCGGCATCATGATCGAGGACCCGGTGGTCAACGCGGACGGCACGGTCACCTCGACCCACGGCGCGCAGGTGCTGGCCTTCCTCCCCTCGGACGACAAGGCGCACGTGCTCTACATGAGCGGCACTGAGGAGAAGACCTACGAGCACGACCTCCCGCTGCTCGCCAAGGGGGTCGCGGCGTGACCGCCGGGACCAGCCGCTTCCGCCGCACCGCCCTGCTGGGCGCCGTCGTCGCGACCGCCCTCGGCGGCGGCGCCGGGGTGGCG